>NZ_JARAVK010000327.1:0-8309 GCF_033792765.1 Streptomyces sp. PA03-6a
GACGACCACCGCCGCCCCCGCCCTCACCACCGGTCACGCGACCGGGACGAGCGAGGCGTCCACCACGCCCGTCGCCCGGCCGCGTGAGCACAGATACGACATCGACCTGCTGCGCGTCCTGTGCTCCATCGGTGTCATCGTCTGCCACGCCGCCGGCCAGCTCCTCAACGCCGTGGGCCGCGAGCCCTCCGGCGGCCGGCCCGTCTACTGGACCGGGCTGGTCTCGGACGGGCTGACCCGGTGCGCGGTGCCGCTGTTCTTCGCGATCGCCGGCTGGGTGGTGCTGGTCGGCGCGACCCCCCGGGACGGTACGCAGGTCCGCAGACGGCTGACCCGCATCGTGGTGCCGATGGGCGTGTGGACCGCCGCGTACCTCGCCTGGGACTGGATCCGGGACACCAACTCCCGTCCCACGCAGCGGCTGGCCCTCGAGTCGCTGTTCGGCTCGATCCAGCCCGCGTACCACCTCTGGTACCTGTACGCCTACGTGCCGGTGATCCTGCTGCTCTCGCTCGCCGCGCTGATCAAGGCGGGGAAGCGGCCCTGGGGCCTGGGCGTGCTGCTCGTCCTGCTGGCCATCGCGCCGACCTTCATGGGCGACCTCGGCAAGGTCGTCCACGTGAACCTGCCCGACTTCGAGTGGAACCTGTCCCCGTACCAGGTCGCGTACGCCGCCGCCGGGTCCGCGCTGCTCGCGCTGCCGCTCGCGGCCACCACCGGCCGCGGCCGGCGGCTGAGGTGGCTGGCGGCCGGGGTCTGCGCGTGGGCCGCGGTGGTCGCGTACGAGCACTGGGTGCACTACCCCTCGCCCTACGCGGGCCTGGCCGTGCCGTTCCTGGCGGGCGCGCTGGTGATGGCCCTCAACCGGATCAGCATCCCGGAGCGCCTGCGCCCGCTGGTGTCCCGGCTCGGCGGTGCGGCCTTCGGCGCCTACCTCGTGCACCTGATGTTCCTGCGGGCGCTCGCCCCGCACCTCGTCTCCGCCGACGCGGGCTGGCCGGGCGCCGTCCTCATGATCACGCTGCTGGTGACCGGGACCGTGGTGCTCTCCTTCGCCGCCAGCCTGCTGTGGACGCGCCTGCGGCTCAACCGCTGGCTGGGCTGACCCCGAAGGCCCGGAGCACGTGACGGAGGGGCGCCGTGTCACCGACACGGCGCCCCTCCTGAAGGACCGGTTCCCCCGGGAGGCTCAGCCGAGGACGGTCTTCAGCTTCGCCACGTTGTCCTGCGTCACCTTCCACAGCGCCTCCTGGCGCCCGTGGACGTCGGCGACGGTCGCCGACAGGTTGTCCAGGATGCCGATGGAGCGCTCCGCGAGGATCGCGCCGAGGTTCCGGTCGTGGACGGAGACGCCCCACTCCGGGCGCTCGATGTCGGACAGGAAGTACGCCATCTTCGGGTGGGAGATCAGGCTGATGATGGGCGTGCCGCAGCCGAACGGGATCATGCCCGCGTGGCCGCGCATGCCGATCACCAGCTTGGTGCGCGCGAAGGCGGTGCGCAGCTGGTCGGTGTCGAAGTCGTACATCGGCTCGACCGGCAGCGAGATGCCGTACTCACGCCGCAGGTCGAAGACGAAGCGCTCGTCGTCCAGCGCGTGAGCGGCGTAGCGGACCTCGGCGTGCTTGCCGATGGCACGGACCGCGGTGGCCATCTCCCGGAGGAAGTGGTCGTAGTCGTGGCCGAAGCGCAGCCCGGCGCGGTCGTAGGCGCAGTTGATCAGCACCGTGTCGTCCCGCTCCACCGGGTCCTGCCAGCCGGGCACCAGCTGGCGGGAGACGGTGGTCGGGCAGGGCTGGAAGAGCACCCGGTCCTGCAGCTCCGCGGGGAGCAGCGCGCGGACCTTCTCCACCGAGCCGTGGTTGCGCAGACCGAAGAACGCCGACTTGGAGACCAGCAGCCGCAGGCTCTCCTCGAACCGGCGGCGCGTGTACGACTGGCCGTCGAAGGCGTTGTAGCCCACCGCGAAGACCGCCAGCGGGACGTCGATCTTCTCCAGCAGCCGGTCCGGCACGTTCCACTGCCAGGCGCTGTTGCCGTTCGGCGAGGTGTCCGGGATGAACAGGCCGCCGCCGCCGATGACCAGGCCGCGGCGGGAGTTCACCCGCTCCAGGGCCGCCTCGTCGAACAGCTTGTGCGCGTGGATGGAGTGCCAGCCGCGGTCACCGGTGTCCGGGCCGAAGCAGAGCCGGACCGTCTCGGGCAGGATCTTGTCGCCCGCGTTGCCCTGGCGCTCCATGTAGAACGCCACGTGCGCCAGCTGCTCGGAGGGGGTGCCGGTCTCGGCCGGGCGGGCGGCGATCGCCTCCGCGCGTTCGTACGAGATCCGGCAGGCGCGGTCGCTGACGTCCGCGTTGAGGCCGGCCAGGGCGTACTCGCGGGAGGCCGTGTTGTCGCCCAGGATCCACGCCATGTTCGCCAGCCGGCCGAAGGGGCGGGCGGCGGCCGGGGCGTGGGCCGTGGAGAGCAGCAGGTGGGCCGTGGCCTCCTCGTAGCGGGAGGTCGACATCAGGGCCTGGCCGAGCAGCTCGTGGGAACGGCTCTCGTCGGCCGGGATGGGCGAGCGGCCGAGGATCTCCACCGCGTCCTCGTACCGGCCCTTGGACAGGTACGCCTCGGCGACCTCGCGGACGCCGTCGTGCCGGCTCTCGCTCGCCACGAGGTGGCGGCCGAAGTGGATCAGCAGGTCCGGGTGCTTCTCGTCCTCCAGGGCCAGGAAGCGCTCGACGAAGTCCGCGTGGGGGAGGTCGTACTCTCGCCACGCCGCCTCGGCGCCCGAGTAGCCGTGCTCGCCGCCGTTCCACGGCTTGTGACGGCCGGTGAAGTGCAGGATGACGACGTCTTCCTCGTCGGGGGAGCGGTCGCCGGACAGCCGCCGCTTGACGAAGTTGTAGCGCGGGTCGATCTTGACGAACTTGCCCGCGAGCAGGGCGTTGAGGATGCCCTGGTCGTGCTTGTCGAGCTCGTACGTGCCGGAGGTGCCGACGGCGTCGATCTGCGCGCAGAACTCGTCGGTGAGGTACTCCTTCTGGATGACCAGCAGGCCGCTGTTGAGCTTCGACTGGTCCAGCAGGAACTGCGGCACCGCGCCGACGCCGTGCCGCATCCGCAGCAGCTCGCCCAGGTCGCCGAGGACGACCATGTCGGTGTCGAGCGTGATGACCGTGTCGTAGTCGCGGATCCGGAAGACGTCGAGGATGAAGTACGCCTTGCGGATCAGGTAGTTCTCCGGGTCGCCCTTGACGAAGTCGTCGTAGCGCTCGGGGACGACACGGCGCATGACGACGCGCGGGTGCAGCTTGCGGATCTCGGTGACCGAGGCCGGCTGCAGGTCGTCGTAGAGGACGACGAAGTCCTCGCAGAGGCCGGGGTTGGTCAGGGCCAGGCTGCGCAGCAGGGTGAGGAAGCCGGGCAGGTAGTTCTCGTCGACGTACGACGCGAAGGCGACGCGGCGCTTGCCGGTCAGCGTTTCGCTCCGGGGCGCCGGAACCGGGACAGAGGCGGTCATCGGAGCGATATCCTCATTTCAGTGACGTCCTGGGCGCGGGCCATGACCCATTCCTTCTCGTCCGCGTAGCCGTGCGCGGTGGCGATCGGGAGCTTCATCGCTTCCTGCAGGCGGTAGGCACCGCTGTCGTAGAAGTCGAACCCGATGAGGTCGATCTTCGGGTTGACGTCCAGGAAGTCCAGCAGCCACAGCATGTTGAAACCGCTGGTGGGGATGGACGGCATCGCGTCCTCGCCGATCCTGCCGATCTCGCGCACCGGCCAGCGCAGCGTGCGGTCGCCGACGTAGCGCTGGGCGCCGGGGACCAGGCGGCGGCGGACCGAGTTGCGCCACTGGTGGTGGCTGCCGCTGAAGACCAGCCGCGTCTGGACCTTCTTGTCCCAGTTGAAGTTGTGCAGGTGGATCGTCGCGTGGATGTCGGTCTTGGTGCCGGTGGCCGGCGCCTCGATCCGGTACGAGTTGAAGCGGACGACGAGGTCGTAGGAGTCGATCTCCTGACCCATCGTGCTGGAGCCCACCCGCTGGGAGTTGGCGACCAGGCAGATCGTCTTCCCCGCGATGAGGTTGCGGAAGTCGCTGAGGCCGACCATCTCGGAACCGGTCAGCGCCGGGTCCGGGATCGGGTCCAGCTCGCGCAGCCGGCGGTCGTCGGCGTACAGCTCGAGCAGCTCGGTCGAGCCGGCCAGCCGGCCACGGTCCCGCTCCAGACGGATGTTCACGTAGTCGGTCAGCGCCGCGCGCACCGAGGTGGCGGAACCGTCCTGCTCGCTCATCCCGACGAGCGCGGCCACGAGCCGGGGCTCGGCGCGCTCCCAGTCGCCGGCGTCCTTGAGGGCCAGGCCCTCGGCCCACAGCTCGGTCTCCGGGACGCCCGCGAACTCACGCGAGCCCGGGGCCTGCTTCTGGAGCAGCTGCAGCGTCTGCGCGAGGCGCTCGCCGCTCTCCCGCAGCTTGGTGATGCGGCCCGCGATGTTGAGGTCGTCGTTGGGGGTCAGCGCCAGGAAGCGCTCGTACGCGGCGATGGTGGCCGCGTCGTCACCGAGCGCGTCCATCAGGCGCGCCCGCAGGCGCCAGCCGGCCCGGGACTGCCTGCGGACGCCGAGGACCGTCTCGGTGATGCGCGACGCGAGCTGCAGCTCGTCGGCGCCCTGCACGTCCACGGCCTTGTTGCCCACATCGAGCAGGGCGTCGAAGACCTCGGGGTTCGACTTCGGCCAGGTGCTCTTCCCGCCGGTGAGCGCGGCGGCGTCACCCGGATCGGTCATCGCGGCCGCGTACCGGGCCAGCAGTTCCCGGATCGCCTCGGCGAGCTGGCCCTTTCTCCAGTCCAGGTTCTTGGCGAGCTTGCCGCCGTGGACCGCACAGGACCGGACGCACTCGGCCACGGAAACCGAAGCGATCGGAATATCCGCGCCCGCGGAGTTGTCCAATCTTTTCTCGAGCCATCCAGCCCGGAACTTGACCATGCTGCTCCCAACAATGACACGGCCGCTGGGGAGAACTGCATGGGTTTCCCGCGCGGATCAACAGACGCCGCCCGGGCACCTCGACGCACATGGACACGCGCACGGCACATGGGGCGGAGGCGATCACCATAGGGAGTGGATGTGACGTTCAAGTGAACGAGGATCTAAGCGGATGCGAACGGGGAAGGCGGCGACCGGGGGATACCGTGGACGACGTGGGGAAAAGCGGGAGTTCGTATTCCGTATTCCCTGCGTTCACCTTGCCGAAGCATTCCCGACGCCCCCTCTGGATCTAGTCCGATACGCTTGTCCTCCGGCACCGTCCGGGGGGCCGGAGTCCGTGGCCCGCGTCGAGATCGTCTGGATTCCCAGGTGCCCAAACTTTCGGTAATCGTCCCCTTCCGCAATATTCAGCCATACGCGCACGACATGTTGTGCGGGCTGGCCAACAATGCGGGGGCGGACACCGAGTTCATCCTCGTAGACGATCACTCGACGGACGGCACCCCGGAGATCCTGGACCACTGGGAGCGCCGGCTGCCGGGCATGAGGGTGATCCGGCACGAGCAGAACAAGGGCGTCGCCCAGTCCCGCAACAGCGGACTGGACGCGGCCGGCGGGACGTACGTGACCTTCCTGGACGGCGACGACTGGTACGCCCGCGGCTACCTCGACGAGCTCGTCGCCGGCATCGAGCGGCTGGACTGCGACTTCGTGCGCACCGGGCACGTCAAGGCCACCGGCACCGAGCGGGTCGTGCACCGCCCCCCTGCCAGGCGCTGGGACGCCGTGCTCCACCCGCGCGACGCGATCACGCCCTCGCACGTGTCGACCATGGTCGACTACCCCTTCGTCTGGGCCGGGATCTACCACCGCCGGCTCTTCGAGGACGGCGGCATGCGCTACAACACCGGTCTGCGGACCGCGGAGGACCGCGAGTGGGTCTGGCGGCTGCACCTGACGGCCCGGTCCTTCGGGGTGATCCGCCCGCTCGGGGTCTTCTACCGGCGCGGGGTCAGCGACTCGCTCACCCAGATCAGCGACGGCCGGCAGCTGGACTTCATACCCGCCCACGACGCGATACTCGACGACGTGCTCGCCGACCGCGAGGCCGAGCGCTTCCTGCCCAAGATCGTCCGCACCTACTGCGCGCTGATCGCCTTCCACATGTCCAACGTGCGGCGCTACGACACCGGGACCGGCAGGCAGCTCAAGCGGCAGTCCGCCGCCGCCCTGGCCCGCATGCCGCAGGACGTGCTGGACCGGACCCTCGCCGAGATGGACATCCAGCGCGCCCACGTGCTCCAGCGGCTGCGCGGCGACGCGCCGAAGGCGGCCTGACGATGACCCTGCCGACGGCCGAACGGGCTGAGGAGAGCATGAACCACGACCGGGCCCAGATCTTCGAGGTCTCGACCCTCTACGGCGCCGCGACCCTCGCCGCCGCCCTGGACGCCGGCGCCTTCGGGCCCCGCACCGGCACCCGGCGCATCCTGCTGGTGAGCAACAACGCCCCGGTCCCCGAGACGGTCGTCCAGCTCTCCGACATGCACGGGTACCAGCGGATCGTCACCCGCTTCGACGAGGTCGTCTCGTGGAACGAGGTGATCCACCCGCACCGGCCCTCCAAGTGGGCCCCGCTGGAGGACGAGAGCTCCATCTGGCAGCGGTTGTTCCGGCATTCCTGGGGCCTGGGCGACGTCCCCGTCGAGCTCGTCGTGGAGTCGATCCAGGTCAACCCGGCACGCGCGCTCGCCACGATCTTCGCCGAGAGCGCCGTCCACGTGTACGCGGACGGCCTGATGAGCTACGGGCCCACCCGTGAGAAGCTCCCGGGCCCCCTCGGCAACCGCGTCCAGCGGGTCCTCCACCTCGACCTGGTCCCCGGACTGCGCCCGCTGCTGCTGGCGGAGACCGGCGCGGAGCCCGAGCTCGTCCCCGACGACGCCTTCAGGGCCGTGCTCAAGGAGATCGCCGTCGAGGCGGCGGACGACCCCCGGCTCACCGCCCTCGCCCAGGACCCGCCGACCGCGGTGCTGCTCGGCCAGTACCTCGCCGCCCTGCGCATCCTCACCCCGCAGGAGGAAGAGGAGCTGCACGTCACCATGGTGCGCGGCGCGATCGCCGCGGGTCACCGCTCGATCGTCTTCAAGCCCCACCCCACGGCGCCGGCCGGCTACTCCAAGGCGATGGAGGAGGCCGCGGCGGCCGAGGGCGCGCGGCTGCGCGTGCTGGACGGCCCGCTGCTGGCCGAGACGCTGTACGAGGTCTGCCGGCCGGAGCTGGTCGTCGGCTGCTTCTCCACCGCGATGCTCACGGCGAGCGCCTACTACGACGTCGCGATCGCGCGGGCCGGGACCCGTCTGGTGCTGGACCGGCTCACGCCGTACCAGAACAGCAACCGCGTCCCGCTGACCATCGTCGACCACCTCGTGCCCGACGTCGACACCCCGGGTGCCCAGGGCGGCGCCGCCGGGGAACTCGCCCCGCTCGTACGGGCCGTGGGCTTCTGCATGCAGCCCAGGATGCACCCCGGGCTGCGCGAGGAGACCGCGGCGTGGCTGCGGGACCACCTCGGCCCGGACACCGAGTACTACTTCCGGCGCCGCCGCCTCACCGCGCTCGGGCTGCCCGGCGGCGGCCCGCTCAGCGCCGCCCAGCGGCTGCGCGGCAACACCACCGTGCGCCGCATGGCACGCGTGGCCCGCCGCCTGCGCTCCCGGCCCAGGCGCTAACGCCCGACCTGCCCCAGCCAGGTCAGCGTCCGCCGCACCTCCAGCGAGAACGGGTGGTGCGGCCCGTGCACCCGGTCGGAGTCGTACAGCAGGCGGGACAGCACGTCGTGGGCGGCCATGCGGTCGCCCACCGACAGCAGCAGGTGGCCGATGCGGCGCCGCACCTCCAGCGGCAACTCCGGGTCGGTGGCGCGGTACTGCTCGAAGGAGGGCAGCAGCGCCCGGTACTCGGCGAGTGCCGCCGGGGCCTCGCCCAACTGCTCCAGGCACTGCGCGGCCTCGTAGCGGTACTGCAGCGACTGGCGGCCCAGCGGCCCCGACTCCGCGGCCAGTTCGTCCGCGAGCCGGCGCAGCTCCGGCAGGGCGCGGCGGTACTGGCCGTCCTCCATCAGCGTGGCCGCGTACTGCTTGCGCAGCATCCGCACCACCGGTGACTGCTCGCCGTGCTTCTCCGCGGCGGCCGGCAGCACGCCGCCCAGGATGTCCACCGCCTGCGTGATGCGTCCGGCGTCGAGCAGCCGCTTCACCTCGTCGACGGCCTCCGCGATGCCGTGGCCCGCGGGGGCCCCGGTCGCGCCCGGGGCCCCCGCGGGCCACGGC
>NZ_JARAVK010000328.1:0-8280 GCF_033792765.1 Streptomyces sp. PA03-6a
CATCCAAACCCCCGGACCCCGCCCGGGCCACGGCGCGGCACGCCGGGCGGGCCCGTGATCACTCCGCTGGCGGGCCCCCCGCCGAACGGGCCAGCAGCACGAGCGCGGCCGCTCCGGCCACGGTGGCTGCCGTGCCCGCGGAGCGGAAACCGTGCGAGGAGCGCCAGGACAGGACCGACCAGCGCGACCCGGCGGACAGCAGTGAGCCCACGCTCAGCCACGAGCCGGTCGACAGCAGCGACAGGGCGGAACCGATGGACCCCGCGGACAGGGCGCTGCCGACCGAGCCGACGGACAGCACCGAGCCGACGGAACCGATGGAGAGCACGGAGCCCACCGAGCCGATGGAGAGCACCGAGTCCTTGGACCACAGGGACAGGGCGGAGCCCTGGCAGGACGAGCCCGGCTGCGGCGTGGAGGATTTCTTCATGCCACCCATCCTGCCGAACGCGGCCCGGTCTGGCAGGGCTTGAGGTCACGTCAGGACGGGTCGGTGATCGCGCATGAGCCGGTGCGGACCGGGATGCGGGCGGTGAGGGGGCGAGCGGAAGACGGAACGTGGAACGGACGGAGGCAGGTAAGGGCCCGTGATCGCGGCCGAGCACCGCGGCGGCGGTGACGGACGGATGGGCGGGCGGCCCCGCCGCGCCGCGACGCGAGGACGGACGCGCCCGGCACACCGGGCGCCAACCCGTCCTCCAGCACATATCATGCCGATGTCACCCCTTTGCCCGGAAATGTTCATGCGGGCCTCCGGGTGTCGTTCACGTTTTCCGATCACTCCACGCCGAGATGGTGCGCGCACGCACCGGCGAGCAGCGAAAGTGCAGGAGGTACGGCATGTCGGACCGGTTTCCCGATCTGCGGGTGCACTCCGTCCCCGCGGGACCCGAACTCGCCGGGCAGCACGAGTCCCATACGCGCCTGACCATCCTGCTCAGTCCCCACGGCGCCGCGCGCACCGAGGCCGTCCTGATCGGCGAGCTCGACGCCGCGACCGCGCCGGAAGTACGCCGCGCCCTGTTCGCCGCGCTGGAGGCGGGGGACGGCCTCGACCTGGACCTGCGCGACGTCACCGGCTGCGACATCGCCGGGCTGAACGCCCTGCTGGAGCTGCGCAACCGCGCCATGGCCGCGCACCGGACGCTGACCGTGACCGCCGCGAGCGACACCGTCCTGCGGCTGCTCGACCTCACCGGCAACCGCGCCGCGCTCACCCCGTCCCGCCCGTCGGCCCACCGCCTCGGGGCGGACGTCCGGCGCCTGTACACGGCGGTGTGCCTGGCCCTGCTGGACGCGGGCCTGCCGCTCGCACGGCACGCGGGCGGCGAGGACCGTCCCGTCGTGGAGGCGGGGCCGCGGGGCGTGGTCGTGCGCTGGGGCACCCTCCTCGGCACCGATGTGACGGCGCGGCATCCGGCCGGGGCGCACCGCCGCCCGCTCCACAGGGCGGTGCTGGACGCGCTGGCCATCGCCGGGTTCCGCACGGTCGAGGACAGCACGGCGACCCGCGAGATCATCGTCACCGCCCTGCCGGAGCGGACCCGCCGCTGATCCCGCACCGCGCTCCTCCTGCGTGCCCGGACGAAGCCGGGGTAGGCGGCAGCCAGGTACGCGGCTTGATCCCATGAACCGCCCCGCAGGAGGACGATGTGCTGCTGGCCCACCCCGCCGTGCTGAACGACCTGGTCGACCGTTACGAGACGCTGAGGATGCTCGACCCCGGGGACCCCGAGGTGCGCCGCCGGATGGCGGACGTCTCGTACACGCTGTGCGTGGCGACCGGCACGCGGGACGTCGACACGGCACTGATCGCGGCGCGGCTGCGGCTGCCGGGGGCCCGCCCGGAGGACGATTCGGTGCTTGCCTGAGGCGTCCGCGTCCCCCGCGGCTGCCGGGAAGGAGAAGCGTTGCGCACGGTCGGTGTGGAGGAGGAGCTCCTGCTGCTGGACGCGGAGTCCGGGGAGCCGCGGGCGTTGTCGACGGCGGTGCTGGCGTCGGCCCGTCGTGACGGCACGGCGGGCGGCCAGGTGTTCGAGGCGGAACTGCAGCGTCAGCAGGTGGAGTTCGCCACCCGGCCGCAGTCGCGGATGGAGGACCTGGCGGCGGAGATCGTGCGGTGGCGGGCGGAGGCGGCACGGCACGCCGAGGAGTCCGGTGGCGCGGTCGCGGCGCTGGCGACGTCGCCGTTGCCGGTGAGCCCGCAGTTGAGCACCGGGGAGCGGTACGGGTGGCTGCGGGAGCGGTACGGGCTGACCGCGCAGGAGACGCTGACCTGTGGCTGTCACGTCCATGTGTCGGTGGAGTCCGACGAGGAGGGCGTCGCGGTCCTGGACCGGATCCGCTGCTGGCTGCCGGTGCTGCTGGCGCTCAGCGGGAACTCGCCGTTCTGGCAGGGCCGGGACAGCGGCTACGCGAGCTACCGCAGCCGGGTGTGGGGCAGGTGGCCGTCGGCAGGGCCGGTGGAACCGTTCGGTTCCGCCGCCGCCTACCACGAACAGGTGCGGGCCATGATCGCCACCGGGGCCCTCCGTGATGAGGGCATGGTGTACTTCGACGCCCGGCTGTCGCACGCTTACCCGACCGTCGAGGTCCGCGTCGCGGACGTGTGCCTGGACGCGTCGGGTACCGCGTTGCTGGCGACGTTGGTGCGGGCGCTGGTGGAGACCGCGGCCCGCGCGTGGCGGGCCGGTGAGCCGCCGTCAGCGCACGCCGTGGCCCTGCTGCGGCTGGCGACCTGGCGGGCGGCCCGCGAGGGCATCGACGGCCGCCTGGTCCACCCGGTGACCATGGAGCCCGCCCCGGCCGAGGCCGTGGTCCGCGCGCTGTTCGACCTCCTACGCGACGCCTTGGAGGACAACGGCGACCTGATCCCCGCGCAGGACGCCCTCGCCGGACTCCTCAAGACCGGCAACGGCGCCCGCGTCCAACGCGACCTGCTGCGCCGCACCGGCGACCTCCGCGAAGTCGCCGCGGCCTGCGTCCGCCTCACCCACACCTGACGGGGGTGCCTGGCCCGGCCGGGCCAGGCACCCCTCACGCGGCGTCCTAGAAGAAGCCGAGCTTCTTCGGGGAGTAGCTGACCAGCAGGTTCTTGGTCTGCTGGTAGTGGTCGAGCATCATCTTGTGCGTCTCGCGGCCGATGCCCGACTGCTTGTAGCCGCCGAAGGCGGCGTGCGCCGGGTAGGCGTGGTAGCAGTTGGTCCACACCCGGCCCGCCTGGATCGCGCGGCCGGCGCGGTAGGCGGTGCTGCCGTCGCGGGTCCACACGCCGGCGCCGAGGCCGTAGAGGGTGTCGTTGGCGGTGGCGATGGCGTCGTCGAAGTCGCCGAAGGAGGTGACGGCGACGACGGGGCCGAAGATCTCCTCCTGGAAGACGCGCATCCGGTTGTCGCCCTCGAGGATGGTCGGCCGGACGTAGTAGCCGCCGGCCAGTTCGCCGCCCAGGTCGGCACGTTCGCCGCCGGTGAGGACCTTGGCGCCTTCCTGCTGGCCGATGTCGAAGTAGGAGAGGATCTTCTCCAGCTGGTCGTTGGAGGCCTGGGCGCCGATCATGGTGGAGATGTCCAGCGGGTGGCCCTGGACGATCTTCTCGGTGCGGGTGACGGCCGCCTCGAGGAAGGCGTTGTAGTGGCCGCCCTGGATCAGCGCGCGGGACGGGCAGGTGCAGACCTCGCCCTGGTTGAGGGCGAACATCGTGAAGCCCTCGAGCGCCTTGTCGTAGAAGTCGTCGTCGGCGCTGGAGACGTCGTCGAAGAAGATGTTGGGGCTCTTGCCGCCCAGCTCCAGGGTGACGGGCCTCAGGTTCTGCGAGGCGTACTGCATGATGAGCCGGCCCGTGGTGGTCTCGCCGGTGAAGGCGACCTTGGCGACGCGCGGGCTGGAGGCGAGCGGCTTGCCGGCCTCGACGCCGAAGCCGTTGACGATGTTGACCACGCCGGGCGGCAGCAGGTCGGCGATCAGGCTCATCCAGAAGTGGATGGAGGCCGGGGTCTGTTCGGCCGGCTTGATGACGACGGCGTTGCCCGCGGCGAGGGCCGGGGCGAGCTTCCACGTCGCCATCAGGATCGGGAAGTTCCAGGGGATGATCTGCGCGACGACGCCCAGGGGCTCGTGGAAGTGGTACGCGACGGTGTCGTCGTCGATCTCGGCGAGGCTGCCCTCCTGGGCGCGGATGGCGCCCGCGAAGTAGCGGAAGTGGTCGATGGCCAGCGGGATGTCGGCGGCGAGGGTCTCCCGGACCGGCTTGCCGTTCTCCCAGCTCTCGGCGACGGCCAGTTCCTCCAGGTGCGCCTCCATGCGGTCCGCGATCTTGTTCAAGATGTTGGCCCGCTCGGTCACCGACGTACGGCCCCACGCCGGCGCGGCCGCGTGGGCGGCGTCGAGGGCCCGGTCCACGTCCTCGGCGGTGCCGCGGGCGACCTCGGTGAAGGTCTCGCCGGTGACCGGGGTCGGGTTCTCGAAGTACTCGCCGCGGGCGGGCGGCACGTACTCGCCGCCGATCCAGTGGTCGTAGCGGGGCTGGTACTTCATGATCGCGTCGTCGGAGCCGGGGTTGGCGTACCGGGTCATGGGGCGGCCTCCCATTGCGAGCCACCCGCTCCGTTGCGGACGGCGTTTGGCGCGACCGTAGGACACGCAAGGTTGCAACAGGGTTGCGGCGGAGCGCAGTCACGGAACTACACTCGGCAGCACCCCACCCGGTGCCGCCGGGCACCGGTCCGTGCCTACTTCCGGGGACGGCCATGACTGTCTCGTACGCGGCGTCCTACGCGGCCTGGCCGCCGGGAACCGATCCGGACCTCCTGCGACGGGACGTGGCGCGCGCCCACGAGGAGTTCCTGACGACGGGTCGCCCCCCGCGGCCGGTGCGCGACGTCGTCCGCGACTCCTGGCAGCGCTCGCTCAGCCGCGGCGTGGACCCGGAGGCCGACGGCCCCCGCTCCCCCGGGCTCGGCGCCGCGGAGCTGCGGGACTACCGGCGGCAGCACCCGATGGCGGCGGTGCTGCCCGTCGTGCGCAGCCTGCTCGTGGAACCGGCGCAGGACAGCGCCCAGTTGGTGGCGGTCGGCGACGAGCACGCCCGGTTGCTGTGGGTCGAGGGGACCCCGGGGCTGGCGGCGCGGGCCGAGCGGATCGGCTTCGTCGAGGGCGCGGAGTGGGCCGAGGACGCGGCCGGCACCAACGCACCCGGCACCGCGGTCGCGCTCGGGCGGCCCCTGCAGATCTACGCGGGCGAGCACTTCATCCGTCCGGTGCACCCGTGGAGCTGCTCGGCGGCCCCGGTCCGCGACCCGGACACCGGCGCGGTCATCGGTGTCATCGACCTGACCGGCGACGACCACATCGCGGCGCCGCACGCCCTGGCCCTGGTGCGGGCCACCGTGGCTGCGGCGGAGGCCGAACTGCGGCTGCTGCGGCTGCGCGGCGTGCTGCCGGCCGCCCCCGGATCCGCACCGGCTGCGGGGACCGCGACGGCCCGGCTGGAGGTGCTGGCCCGCGACCGGGCACAGCTGACCTCCCTGTACGGCACGGTCGAACTGAGCCCGCGCCATTCGGAGATCGTCTTCCTGCTGGCCAGGCATCCGCGGGGGCTGGGCGCCGACGCGCTGGCGGTCTGGCTGCACGAGCACGAATCGGCCCGGGTGACCATGCGGGCCGAGATGTCGCGGCTGCGCCGGCTGCTCGGCCCGCAGGTACTGGGCTCGCGCCCGTACCGGCTGCTGCTGCCGGCCACCACGGACGCGGACGAGGTCCGGGCCCTCCTCGCGCGCGGCGCCCACCGCCGGGCCCTGGCCCGCTACCCCGGGGCGCTGCTGCCCGCTTCGGACGCCCCGGCCATCGTCGACGCGCGCGAGGAACTCCACTGCGGGCTGCGCCGCTCCCTGCGCGACCGGGGCGACGCCAGGCTGCTGCTCGACTGGCTGGACCGGCCGGGCAACCACGACGACGTCGACCTGCTGCAGGCGGCGCTGCGGGCGCTGCCCCGCGAGTCGCCGCGGCGTCCGGTGCTGCGCGCGCTGCTCGACCGTGCCCGGCAGTGACCTGCCGGGGCACACTGGTGGGGTGGATGATCCGAACATCGCGCACGTGAGCGCCGCGTCCCGGCTGGCCGACCCGGCCGAGGGCATCGGCATGGACGAACTGGGCCTGGCGGCCCGCAACCACGCGCTGCCCCTGGAGGCCTTGCGCTACGACGTCACACCACCCGGCCTTCACTACGTGCTGGTCCACTTCGACATCCCGCCGGCCGACGCACGGACCTGGCGGCTCACCATCGGCGGCAGGGTCCGTACGCCGCTGGAGCTGTCCATGGACGACCTGCGCCGGTATCCGGCCGTCACGCACCGGGTCACCATGGAGTGCGCCGGCAACGGCCGTGCCGGACTGACCCCGCGCCCGGTCAGCCAGCCCTGGCTGAACGAGGCGGTCGGCACGGCCGACTGGACGGGCGTGCCGCTGCGCACGCTGCTGCGGGAGGCGGGCGTGGAACCCGGCGCCGTCGAGGCGGTCTTCACGGGCGCCGACCACGGCGTGGAGCGCGGGGTCGAGCAGGACTACCAGCGCTCGCTGACGGTCGCGGCCGCGACCGCCGAGGACCCCGAGGTCCTCGTGGCGTACGCCATGAACGGCGCGCCCCTGCCGCCGCAGCACGGCCACCCCGTCCGCCTGGTCGTCCCCGGCTGGTACGGCATGGCGCACGTGAAGTGGCTGCACGACATCACCCTCACGGAAACGCCGTTCACGGGCTTCCAGCAGTCCGTCGCGTACCGCATCCGGCAGGAGCCCGACGAGCCCGGCGAGCCGGTGACCCGGATCGCGCCGCGCGCCCTCATGGTGCCGCCCGGCTTCCCCGACTTCATGACGCGCACCCGCGTCGTCCGGCCGGGCCCGCAGCGGCTGGAGGGCCGGGCGTGGTCCGGCCGCGCGCCGGTCGTCGGCGTCGAGACGAGCACGGACGGCGGCCACACCTGGCAGGCGGCCGCACTCGGCGACGAGGGCCACCCCTGGGCCTGGCGGCACTGGCACACCACCTGGGAGGCGACGCCCGGCCACCACGTGCTCAGCGTCCGCGCCACCGACGCGGAGGGCCACACCCAACCGCTGGAACAGCCCTGGAACCGCGGAGGCTTCGCCAACAACCTCGTCCAGCGCGTACCGGTGCTGTGCCTGGAGGCCGGCGCCTGAAGCCCGCGCGGCGCGGGGTCATCCGTCGAAGGCGAGCCAGTCGACGCCGTCGTGGGGCAGGGGGCCCAGGGCACCGCGGTCGGCGGCCCCGGCCCGTACGTCGAACCGGTCCTCCCTCCGCCCTCTCGAGACGCTCAGGACGAGCCCGGGTGCCACGTGGAAACGCCTGGCAGCCCGGGGCTCGAAGGGCCGGAGGGGAACCGGGCGCAGTTCCCGGGTGAGCGGCTCGACCTCCGCTCCGGTGATGCCGTGCGCCCTCGCCACGTGGTCGGCGCCCATCGCGGCCTCGTAGAGGGCGAACTGGAGGAGGAATCCGCTGAGCGGTTCGAGTTCGGCGACCGGCGGTTCGTCGTGCACCCGGTGCCAGACGGTCGGGTCGTCCTCGGACTCACCGGGCGTCCACAGCGTGGACCAGCGAAACCCTCCTTGGTTCTCGACGCCGAAGACACACATGTCGCCGCAGCGGTCGGTCTCACGACGGGGGTCCTCGACGATGCGGTTCTGGACGCCCAGGACTCCGGGGCGCCGTACGGCCAGCCGGTAGAGCTGCGCGAGCGCGGTGGGCAGGTCGGTGGAGCCGCCCGGCACGAACGGCGGCTTCGCGGCGCCGTCGGTGGCCGGGTACCAGCCCGTGACGAACCGCTCCAGCGCGAGGGCACGGTCGCCGTTCACGTCGTCCAGCCACTCCAGGCCGGGGCGGGCCGCGACGGGGCGCGGCGGGCGGACCCGGTCGAGCAGCGCCCTGCTGAGGGACGTCTGCAGCCGTACTGTGCAGTCGTCGAGTTCGTACACGGTGCCGCCGGGCGGGAGGTGCGAACCGATCACTTCCGCGTGGCCCGTGCCGAGGTGGAGCAGGCCCTCGTCCACGCGGACCATCAGATGGAAACCGGGCGGGTCCCAGAGCCGCTCCAGCACCCGAGCCGGCGCGGGGCCGAGCAGCCGGACCTCCCAGGCGTTCCACACACCGCTGCGCCCCGGTACCTCCCCCGCGTCCACGATGATCAGCGTCCCGGCGGAGCCGATGGTCATCGTCGCGCCGCCGACCGGAAGGTCCTCGGCGCCGGAGGTGGCGCCGATCAGCGCCCGTGCCTG
>NZ_JARAVK010000329.1:0-8243 GCF_033792765.1 Streptomyces sp. PA03-6a
CCCCGTCATCCCCTGGACCCCGCTCCCGGGGCTCGCAGACGTTGACCCACGGCCGTGGGCGAAAGGTTGTACGGATACGGCACCGGGGTGCGGGGCGGGGGTCAGCGGACGCCGCGCGTGCGGAACTGGACGCTGATCCGCGGTCCCACGGCGCGCGTGCTCTTGGGGATCGCGTGCTCCCACGTCCGCTGGCAGGAGCCGCCCATCACCACGAGGTCGCCGTGCCCGAGCGGCAGCCGCATCGAGGCCGCGCCCCCGCCGCGGGGCCGCAGCGCCAGGTCGCGCGGGTCGCCGACGGACAGGATCGCCACCATCGTGTCCTGGGTCGCCGACCGTCCCGTCCGGTCCCCGTGCCAGGCGACGCTGTCCCGGCCGTCCCGGTAGAAGCAGAGCCCCGCCGTGACGAAGGGCTCGCCGAGCTCGTCCGCGTAATGGGCGTCGAGCGCGGCCCGGGCCTCGTCGAGGACGGGGTGCGGCAGCCGCTCACCCTCCCCGTAGAAGGCCAGCAGCCGGGGTACGTCCACCTCCCGCTCGTACATCTGCCGTCGTTCGGCCCGCCACGGGACCGAGCCGGCCAGTTCCTCGAACAGGGCGTCGGCCCCCTGCAGCCACCCGGGCAGCAGGTCGACCCACGCGCCGCTGCCGAGCCCGGTCCGCCGGAGGCCGTCCAGCGGACCGAGCAGCAACTCGTCGGTCTGGTCGAAGAGCGATCCCTGGAGCGGTGCGGTCATGCGTCCAGGGTAACCCCTCAATCGAACAAATGAGCTATTCGCCGAACGCGGCCAGGTCGAGCCCGGCCAGCCGCTCGGGATCGGCCAGGATGTCCAGCTCGACGACGAGCCCGTCCACGATCGTGAAGCCCATGACCGACACCACCCGGCCCTCCGCCACGGCGACCACCCCCGGCGCCCCGTTGACCAGTGCCGGCCGTGCGTGCAGGGCAGTCCGCCGGAAGGAGAGCGCCTGGCTCGCGACCGTCCGCGCGCCGCGCACCTCCCGGGTCGCCCCCGGGAAGGCGGCGCCGGTGTCCGCGCGCAGCACGACGTCCGGATGGAGCACCGCCACCAGTGCCTCGAAGTCGCCCGCGCGTGACGCCGCCAGGAACGCGCCGACCACCTCCCGCTGCCGGCCGAGGTCCGCGTCCGGCGCCGGTGCGGCCCCCTGCACCCGGCGCCGCGCCCGGCTGGCCAGCTGCCGCGCCGCCGCCGGCGTGCGCCCGACCATCGGGGCGATCGCCTCGAAGGGCACCGCGAACATGTCGTGCAGCACGAAGACGAGCCGCTCGGCGGGCGACAGCGTCTCCAGCACGACCAGCAGCGCCAGCCCCACCGAGTCCGCCAGCAGCGCCGCATGTTCCGGGTCGCCGGCCGCGTCCTCCCGGCTCACCACCGGATCGGGCACCCGTACGTCGTCCAGCGACGACTCGCCCCGGGAGGTCCGCGAGCGCAGCATGTCCAGGCACACCCGGCCCACCACGGTCGTCAGCCAGCCGCCCAGGTTCCCGATCCCGTCCGCCCCGGCCCGGTTCAGCCGCAGCCACGCCTCCTGCACGGCGTCGTCCGCCTCGGCCAGCGACCCCAGCATGCGGTACGCCACCGCCCGCAGGTGCGCCCGGTTCTCCTCGAACCGCTCCGCCAGGAACTCCTTGTCGTCCATCGGTCCCATTCCCTCGTCGCGTTCCGCCGGCTTCCCTCGGCGCACTGACGAACCGGTCGCCTCCAATGTGACAGAGGGGTGTGACGGGGGCCGGGGCCACGGAGGGGCGGCGTCCGCGGCCCCTGGTCACCAGCCGGCGAACAGCCGTCCCCGGTGCGACGCGCGGCGGGCGCTGTTGAGCAGCGCCTGGATCTGGCTCCCCGCCTGGTCCGCGTTCTGCAGGCGGGACGGGAAGGGCAGGCGGGCGTCGGTGTGGCCGTTCGCGTACTCCACGCGCAGCGTGATCCCGTAACGGTCCACGGCCACGGGCAGGACCTGCCGCGCGCCGGGGGCGGGGGCGGGCTGCACCAGCCGCAGGAGCAGCGGCACCAGCTCCGCGTGGTCGTCCACCAGGTGCGTCAGCATCCCCGCCTCGGCCGTCGCCAGCGGGTCCGCCTCCGCCGTCGTCAGCTCGGCCAGGCCCACGGAGGCGGTGCCCTCCGCCGTCTCCAGCCTCGCGTGCACGAACTGCACGCACTGGCTGTCCGGGGCGTCCGCCCGGTACGGCGCGGCCGTCCAGCCGGTGACGGTCACGCGGGCCCGCACCCGGTCCCGTACCGGGGTGGGGGCGACGTCGGTGAACTCCAGCGAGATCGGGGTGCTCTCGGGGCCGAAGGCCGTCTCGAGGGGGTGCAGATGGACGTGGCCGGCGAGCGCCCGCGCGGTCAGCCGGGTGACCTCCGTGCGCTCCCGGTCGGTGACCACGGTCATGGAGTGGGCCGAGGCGAGGACGGACCGGATGCGTTCGGCGTGGGTCGGCCGGGCGGGAGCGAGGGGGGTGGTGGTCTTGCTGCGCATCCGGATCTCCGCAAGAGCTAGGTTAGGTTTGCCTAACCTAACCACATGTGCCCGGGTGTCGCCATCCCCCACGGGGCCGCACGTGCGCGGCGCGGCACGCGGGCGCGTTCCCTCCTCACGTCGCGGACCACGGCGCGGCGACCGGGCCGGCGTGAGACCGCCCCCGCTCCCACGCACAGCGCCACGAGGCCCGAAGCCCGCCGTGAACAGCCGCCGAGCCCGTGGTCGAGGCGGCCGGAGCCGAACCCCGACAGCGGTGCCGCACCCGCAGCGAAGGCGCCGACGCCAACCGCCACCAGCGCGTACGACAACCCCGGCGGCCTCCGGCTGCTCAGCCCAGCGCTCGTACCGCGTCCCGCACCTTCGCGGCGAGCGCCGCCGGCAGCCGGGCGTGACCCTGGCGTTCGGCGGCGGTCTGCCCCGGACCGCTGACCGCGTACAGCAGGAACGCCTTCAACGTCTCCAGGGAGGCGGGCTCGTTGCCCTTGTCGCAGACCACGGCGTAGCCGACCCGGGTGATCGGGTAGGCGCCGGGGGCCGCGCCCGTGCCGGCCAGGTCGAGCGCCAGGCCGCCGCCGCTCCCCGCCGTCCGCGCGGTGGCCAGGGCGCGCGTGGCGGTGGTGACGGCGGCCGCCACCGGCTCGGCCGCCCCGGTGTCCAGCCGTACCGCGTCGAGCCCTCCGGCCGAGGCGAAGTCCAGATAGCCGATCGCGCCCGGTTCCTGCGCGACCCGCGCGGCCACACCGTCCGCGCCGGCCACGCCCTCTGCTGCGCTCCCCGGCCAGTCGGACGCCGCCTCGTACGGCCACGCGTCCGGCGCCGCCTCCCGCAGGTACCCGGTGAACGTCCTCGTGCTGGTGGTGGCGTCGGCCCGGTGGACGGCCGTGATCGCCCGGGACGGCAGGGCGACGTCCGGGTTGAGCACCGCGATCGCCGGGTCGTTCCAGCGGGTGATCCGCCCGTCGAAGACCTTCGCCAGCGTCGGCGGGTCCAGCACCAGCCCGTCCACCCCCGGCAGGTGGTAGACGACCGCCACCGGCGTGGCCAGCAACGGCAGGTCGACGGCCTTGCCGCCGCCCGTGCAGAGCTTCCCGGACTGCAGGACCTCCCCGGTCGCCAGCGGCACGTCGGAGAGCGCGAAGTCCGCCGTCCCCTGCAGGAACGCCATCGTTCCCGCGCCCGAGCCCGTCGGCTGGTACGAGACCGTGGAGCCGGGGCAGGTCGCCTGGAAGCCGGCGGTCCACGCGTCCACAGCGCCGCTCACGGCGCTCGCCCCGCCGCCCGCGAGGGCGTCCCCGGCCCCCGGGCAGGAGAAGGACGCTTCCCCGGAGGACGCTCTCCGCTTCCCCGAGGGGCCCTGCGCCGCCGCGCCGTTCCCGTCCTTGCCGCCCGAGCCGTCGCGGTCGACGAGGAGGGGGATGCCCACCGCGAGCGACGCGGCGACCAGCACGGCGCCGGCCGCCAGGGCCACCCGTCTGCCGCGGGCCCGCCCGCGCGGCGCCGGAACCGGACCGGTGGGCCCCGCCTGGTCCACCGGTGGCGGCCCGAACGCCCCGGAGCGCGGCACCGGGCGGATGACCCGTGTGGCGGTGTCCCGGGGGCGGTCGGCCAGGGTGGGGGAGCGCTCCGGACCGGGCCCGGACCCGGGCTCGTCGGGCTCCGGCTCGTCGGGCTCCGGCTCCTCCGGCTCCGGCGGGGCGGGTTCCGGGTCCGGCCCGGATCCCCCGGCGCGGGCCAGCGTCAGGAAGGCCAGCAGCTCCTCCACCGAGGGGCGCTCCTGCGCGTCCTTGGCCAGGCACGGCGCCACGAAGGCGTGCAGTTCCTCCGGCAGCCCGGTCAGGTCCGGCTCCTCGTACACCACACGGAACCCGATCGCGTGCGAGCTGTCGCCGTCGAACGGGCCGTGGCCGGTCGCCGCGTACACCAGGACGGAACCCAGCGCGAAGACGTCGCACGCCGGGCCGACGGCGCCCGCACGGAACTGCTCGGGGGCCATGAAGGCGGGCGTGCCGACCATCGTCCCGGTCCTGGTCAGCCGCTCGGTGTCGGCGGCCCGGGCGATCCCGAAGTCGATGACGCGCGGCCCGTCCTCCGCCAGCAGCACATTGCCCGGCTTCAGGTCGCGGTGGACCAGCCCGGCCCGGTGGATGTCGCGCAGCGCCTCCACCAGACCCGCGCTCAGCCCCAGGACCTCCTCCGCCGGCAGCGGCCCCCGCTCCGCGACCCGCCGCGACAGCGCCGGTCCCGATACGAACAGGGTGGCCAGCCACGGCTGTTCCGCGTCGGCGTCGGCGTCGACCACGGGCGCCGTGAACGCCCCGCTGACCCGCCGCGCGGCCGCCACCTCGCGCCGGAACCGGTCCCGGAAGCCGGCGTCCTCGGCGAACTCGGGACGGACCACCTTGACCGCCAGCGCCCTCCCCGACACCGACCTGGCCAGGTAGACGACCCCCATCCCGCCCGTGCCCAGCCTGCCCTCCAGCAGGTACCCGCCGACGGACCGCGGATCCCCCTCCACCAGCGTCACCCGGTCGCTCCCTCCCCGCGCCCAGCAGCAGCACACAGCATAGGGAGCGGCCCCTCACCAGGGGCCCGTACCGGGCAGCCCGGACCTCACCGCCCGAGCGCGAACTCCTTGCCCTCCAGCGCGATCACCCGCGTGCGCACGCACCCCGGGGAGCAGGTCACCCCCCGCCGCCGGCAGGGCGCCGGGGCAGCCGTTCGCGAGGCGGTCCGGCCTCGTCGGCGACAGCTCCATGATCCTTCGAGCCTATCCACGGGTCGCGGGCTGCGGCAGGATCGGTTCCCAGCAGGAGGAACGCGAGACCCAAGTGGACGCTGCGGAGGGCACATTGACGGCACAGAGCGACATCGTGGCAAGGACGGTCCTGGACAGCGTCATACCGATGTTCCCGGCCCTCTCCCCGGACGGCGGCACGGTCGTCCACACGGCGCGGCCCCTCGCCATCGCGGACCGCCTGGCCAGTGCCCTGTGGGCGGTGCCCGCCGACGGCGGCGCCCCGGCGCGGCAGCTGACCGACGGCACGAGCTGGATCGGCGCCCCGCGCTGGACCCCGGACTCGGCGGCGGTCCTCTTCGTCACCGGCGGGCAACTGCACCGCGTACGCCTCGCCGCCGACGGCGGACCGGACGGCCCCGCCGAGGCCCTCACCGCCTGGCCCGGCGGCATCGCGAACCACCTGCCGCTCGCCGACGGCCGCACCGTCGCCCTGATCGCCGCCGACGCACCCGACGAGGCCGAGGACGACGACGTGATGGTGTGGACCGAGCGGACGGGCCCCGAGCCCTCCGCCCGCCTGCGCCTGCTCGACCTCGACAGCGGCGCCGTCCGCACCCTCGACACCCTCGGCGACCGGCACGTCGTCGAGGTGGCCGAGCGCCCCGACGGCGGCATGCTGGCCGTGCTCACCTGGGAGTGCGTGGAGGAGGACCCCGGCTCGCTCACCGCGGAGCTCCACCTCGTCGACACCGCCGCCTTCACCGTCCACGACCTCGGCCCGGCCGGGCACGCGGCGCAGCGCCCCGTCTGGTGGCGGGCCGAGGACGGCTGGCACCTCGCCCACCTGGCCACCACCCCGCCCGGCCTGGTCGGCTCCCCGGCCGTCCTGGACCGCGTGATCCCGGCCGACCCGGAGCAGCGGCCCCGGCCGGAGGCACGCGACCTGACCGCCGGCATGACCGTCTGCCCCACCGAACTCCTCCAGGTCGCCGACGGCCCGCCCCTGGCCGTCTTCGCCGACGGCCTGGACACCGCGCTGTTCCGGCTGGACCCCGGCGAGCGGCGCTTCCGCCGCCTGCACACCCGCCCGGGCATCGTCCACGCGCTCACCGCGAGCCGTACGGGCGGGACGGTCGCCGTGCTCGCGGGCACCGCGTACGAGCCCAAGGACGTCCACACCGGACCGCCCGACGGCCCGCTCACCCGGATCAGCGACACGCGCCCCGAGATCCGCGACATCCCGTGGGGCAGCCAGGAACGCCTCTCCTACAAGGCCTCCGACGGGCTCGCCCTCGACGGCCTGCTCCTCCTGCCGCCCGGCCGCACCCGCGAGGACGGCCCCTTCCCGTTGATCACCCTCGCGCACGGCGGCCCGTACGGGCGCTACAGCGACTCATGGCAGTTCCACATCGACCTGCCACCCGGCCAGCTCCTCGCCACCGCCGGCTACGCCGTCTTCCTCCCCAACCCCCGCGGCGGCGAGGGCCACGGCCACGCCTTCGCGGCCACCGCGACGGACGGCGCCGTCGGCGGGGCGGAATGGACCGACATCACCGAGGGCATCGACCTCCTCGTCGCCCAGGGCGTCGCCGACCCCGACCGCCTCGGCATCGGCGGCTGGAGCCACGGCGGCTACCTGGCCGCGTGGGCCGTCACGCAGACCGACCGCTTCAAGGCCGCGATCGTGGGCGCCGGCATCTGCGACTGGGGCATGCTGGCCGCGACCGGCGAGCAGGGGGCCGTCCGGGAGTCGGCGGGCAGCGGCAGCATCGGCTGGGAGGGCCCCGGACCCCACCCCCACGACCGCGTCAGCCCCGTCTCGTACGCCTCCCGTGTCCGTACCCCGGTCCTGATCCTCCACGGCGAGGACGACACCAATGTGCCGGTCAGCCAGGGCCTCTTCCTCCACCGGGCCCTGCGCCACCACGGCGTCCCCCACGAGTTCGTCGTCTACCCCGGCGAGGGCCACATGATCGGCGGACGCGGCCATCTGCTGGACCTGCTGCGCCGCAGCGTGGCCTGGTACGACCGCTGGCTCACCGCCCCGCAGCAGCCCTGACCCGCACCCGCCGCTACCGCCCTGCCCCGTACTCCTCGGTGCAGGGCGGCAGCACGTCGAGGAACTCCTCCGTGGTGAGGATGGCGTGCGCGTAGACCGGCGCGTTCACCTCGAAGGTCGCCTCCATCTCCGCCGGGCTGAAGGCGGCGATCGCGTCCCGCACCAGGGTGACGTGGTAGCCGAGCTCCTGGCCGAAGCGTGCCGTGGTGTCGACGCAGGTGTTGGCCCGCATCCCGATCAGCACGATGCGCGACAGCCGGTGCTGCTTCAGCTGGAAGTCCAGGTCCGTGTTGGCGAAGCCGCTCGACGACCAGTGCTCGTGCACCTGGATCTCGCCGTCCACGGGCTGGAAGTCGTGGTGGAACTCGCCGCCCCAGGAGCCCTGGGCGAAGACCTGCCCCTTGACGGTCGCCTCCTGGGCGGGGGAGAGGTGCTCCCACTCCTGGTAGTCCCCGGGGGCGGTGCGGCGGTGCGCGACGAAGAACGTCCGGATTCCGCGGGCCCGGGTGGCCGCGAGCACCTCACGCATGTGGTCGAGCAGCCCCACCTGCTCGGCCACCGCCTTCGCGCGGGGCCACAGTTTCCCGCCGTCGGACAGGAAGTCGTTGTACGGGTCGATCAGCAAGAGACCGGTGTTCGCGCTGGTGTATCCCACTGCTTCCATGTACCGATTCTCGTCCCCGACCCGCAGGGCCACCTGCGCAGCAGGTCACGCCACGGAAGCCGGTGCGGCGGCGACAGCTTCGCGGATGCCCCACTGCCGCCTTTCCGGAAGGGTGCACATAATGGAATCGGAGGGCGCACGGGAATCGACCTCAATTCCCGCTGCCCCACGTCTGGGGAGAGTGCCGTGAGTTCCATACCTCCTCCGCCCGAACGCCCCACCGGCCCTCCGTCCGGACCGCTGTCCGGCCGGCCGTCGGGTGAGCACCCACCGGTGACACCGGGCGC
>NZ_JARAVK010000032.1:0-53093 GCF_033792765.1 Streptomyces sp. PA03-6a
GCCGCGCCGTCATGGAACTCCTGCGCGCCGTCGTCCACAGCGAAGGCGTCACCGCCCTCGTCGCCACCCACGACCCCCAGCTCCTCGCCCTCGCCGACCACGTCCTCGAACTCCGCGACGGCCACATCACCCCCACCGACTGACCCACGGCTTCCGCGGGGCGGCGGCGCGACCCGACGAGTTGGCCGCCTGGTACTGCGATGCCGCCAACCACGGCGAACCGGCCTGCGCATCGCAGCGCTCAGGCACAGGATCACCGTGATGGGCACCCGCCGCCGACCGTGATCCACATGACCTCGTGGGCCATGGTCCCGGCCTCGGGGTGGCAGATCACGCTAGGCCGTGTCGTCAAAGGAGCGCCGGCCGCCCGGAGGGCGGGCCCAGCGGCGTCTGGTGCGGTGCATCGCAATGCGGAGAGTCGTCCTCGTAGTGGGCTACTCGGACGATTCGACAACGCAGCGAGGTGCCGTGCCAGGCGCCGCTGGGCAGGCGGGACTTTGACGACACGGCCTAGGCGGGGAACGTGAAGAGGCGGTACTGCGAAACCTCGACGAAACCGAATCGCCGGTACAGCGGCTCGCCGGCCGGGCTCGCGCCGAGTGCGGCCAGCCCCATACCGCGATCTCGGCCCACGCGGAGCGCCGCCGCCGTCAAAGCTGTGCCGATGCCGTGTCGGCGGTGCGTGTCCGCGACGTGGACGAGGAAGATCCCGGCCACGTCGTGGGCTGCGATCACCACGGTCGTCCCGACGACACGGTCGTCGAGAACCGCCGCCAGGCGGACGATGTCCGCGTTGTCCCGGCGCTGCGACTCGATCCGCACGATGTCGGGTTCGAGGCTCGGTGCGACGCCCATGGAAGCGCTGTAGGTGCGAACCAGTTCCGGCAGCTGACCGTGATCGGTCACCTCCTCGATCCGCAGGCCGGCCGGTGGCTCCATCGGATCGACCGCCTGGTCGAGCGGTCTGACCATCACGGGGATCGTTGTGAACTCCTTCGCCCCACGCTCGGCGAGGGCGGACGACGTGCCTGCGGGGCTGTCCGGGCCGACCCACCACCACCAGGGCACTCCCGCGAGCCGGTCCCGCGCGATGGCGGTGGACTGCTCCACCGCATCCAGGGAGCGGACACGGACCACTCCGTTGAACTGTGGTTGAGCCAGCCCGCTGCGGAAGTACTCGAGATCACCGTCAGCGCGGTCCACCATGCCCCATCCGGTCAGGTATTGCCGGAAGTTGGCGGTCACGCGGGCCATGCCCCCGGGGTGCCACAGCTCTCGCGGGACGCTGCCCGGGGATGCGCCCGCCGTGAGCGGTTCATCAGCGCTGCTTGATACGTCCGTCATGGGTGTTACCTCTGTCCGAAAGCCTCGGACCTGAGCGGCCCGAGGGTATCCCGTGGCTTGTCCGGCTGGCTTCACAGCGATGCCTTGCCGACCGTGTGATCCAGCCGTGGGGTCGTTGTCTCCGCGCCGGGCGTTGCCGGTGGCCGTCGACGGTGCCGGCGGCTGCGTCGAGTGATTCGTGACTGCCAACGCCTCGCAGGCTCCGGCGGAGCGGTGCGCAACCTGCCTGTCCGGCACGGTCATTCATTGATCTTGCGTGTCAGGGCACCACGATTCGGTAGTCCGAGACGGGCCGGTATCCGATGCGCTGGTAGACGCTGTTGCTCGTCGGGTTGGCGAGGTCGGTGAAGAGAAGTACGTGTTCCGCACCGGCGTCGCGTGCTGCTTGGGAAACGGCTGCGGTGACGGCGGAGCCGTAGCCCCGGCCGCGCTGTTCGGGCGGGGTGTAGACGGGGGTGAGGCGAGCCGTTCCGGCCACCACCGACGTCATGGCGGCCATGGCAACTGGTTCGTCCCCGACCGTCCACAACCGCCAGCCGCCCCTGCTCGTCCGCTCGTCGATGAATGCGTCGAGATCCGCTCCGAGCGAGCCGGCTTCCGCGACGAAACGGGTGCACCACTCGCGGAGCAGAGCCCGGTCACCGTCGGTCGCCGTCCGCGGTGCCCCCGGCGGTGCGACTCCAGGGCGCACAAGCCGGTCAAGGCGATAGAGGCGAAGATGCGGTCCGCTCTTGGGCGCGGAGCCGGTGGTCGTCTGCCACGCTGCGGAGAAGGCACGGACCGATGAGTCGTCGGCCAGGAGCTGTGCAAACGGCTGGGCTTGGGTGGACAGGAGTCCGGCCAGGTGCGTTGCCGCGCTCTGGGAGAGGCGGCTCGCGGTCAGCATGTGCGGTGGCATCCACACGAACGCGGCCGTCGTCGCTGCTTCATCCGGTTCCCGCCACCAGCCCAGCACCGTGGGCGGGGGTTTGCCCCCGGAGCGCAGTTGCTCGATCGTGTCGAGTCCGGACAGCAGCATGGTGTGCCGGTCGGGACGTGCGGCGAGGAATGCCCCCGCCTCGGAGCGAAACACTTCGGGCTTGTCCGTAAGGAACCAGGTCACGAGATCGCATCTCCTGCTTGCCCGGCGTGCGGCAATGCGCGGAGCCGTGGGGAAGCGGTTGGGGCCCGCCGGCCGCAGCGGACGCGACTGGCGGGCGGCAAGGGCGGTCGGCTCAGTGCAGGCCGAGTTCGTGCCTGATGAGCTCGGCGAGCGCGGAGGGCTGCGACAGGAAGGGCGAGTGCGAACTGTTCAGCCGCAGAGTCCTGTCGGCGCGCTTCGCGAAGAGTTCCTGGACGAAGGGCGGGATGGCGCCGTCTGCTTCGCAGATGATGTAAGTGCTCGGAATCGTCTGCCAGGCGACCGCGGTCAGCTTCTGGGTGGTCGCGACGTAGGACTGGTAACCCAGGGCCGCCGTCGCCTTCTCGGCAACGCCCCTGTCCACGTCGCCGTAGAACACGTCGACCGGGTTCGCGACGGTCAGGAAGTCGCCGACACCCTCCTGCCGGTGGAACTCCCACCAGAGTGCCGGGTCGCCGCCAGCGCTCGACAGCAGGGAGTCCCCGGCGTCGAGCTGGAACGCGGCGAGGTAGACGATGCTCTTGACGTTGGGCGCATCGGCGAGCGCCTGGGTGGTGGGGACGCCGCCGTAGGAGTGCGCGACGACGACCACGGGTCCGCCGATCGCCTCGACCGCGGCCCTGATGGCTGCCGCGTCGGAGTACATGTCGCCCAGCGCCTTGGGATCGTTGCCACACGAGGTGAGGGCCACGGTGCGGACATCGATGCCGGGCAGGGCATCGACGAGGAGTTGCAGATGCTCGGGCTTGTGCCACGCTCCGGGCACGAGCAACAGCGACGGCAGGGTCATCCGAACCTCATAGGGCAGGTGATGCGTTGGGCATGATGTACGGGCCCATCATCCAGGCCCTCACTGCGCAACGTCCACGTGATAGATGTCGCTAATGATCTATGGGATGGGCCCGGGCCCGCCGCCTGCCCGCCACCCGCACGCGAAGCCGAGGCGGCCCACCGGAAGAACCGACGGACCGTCACGAAAGCCCGCGGCGAGGCTGCCGGGCTTCCTGCGGGGCCCGCCCGGCCGGGCTTGGAGGGCGCCCGGCACGGTCCGGCATCCGGCACCCTTCCGCTCGGCGGCGTCGGCGACGCGGTAGAGGCCCTCACCGACCGACAGGTACGGACGGCCGGATTCCGGACGACCGCGGGCGCTTTAGATTAAGCTCACCATCTAACGCGTGACATCTACTGAAGAAATGAGGACGACCATGTCCACACAGAAGCCCGGGACAGCGCTCGTTACCGGCGCTACCGCCGGTCTGGGTGCCGCCTACGCCGAGGAGCTGGCGGCGCGGGGGCACAACCTGCTCCTCGTCGCCCGTGACGAGGCGCGGTTGGAGTCTTCCGCGGCGAACCTTGCGGAGCGTTTCGGCATCGGGGTTTCGGTGCTGAGCGCCGACCTGGCCACGCCGAAGGGCATGCGGAGCGTCGAGGACCGCCTGGCGGCCGACCTCTCGATCGACATGCTGGTGAACAACGCCGGCAGCGCCCTGTTCGGCCCCCTGTCCGCGGCGGACCCGGACCGGTTGGAGTGGCTGATCACGCTCAACCTGACCTCCGCCACCAGGCTTGCGGCTGCCGCCGCGCGGGCGTTCTCCAGCCGGGGCTCGGGCACGATCGTCAATGTGTCGTCCGCCCTCGCCCTCAACATCCTGCCGGTGGGTGCGGCGTACAGCGGGACCAAGGCATATGTGATCGCGTTCAGCCAGGCTCTGGCACAGGAGTTCGCCGGTTCCGGTGTCCGGGTGCAGGTGGTGGTGCCGGGAGCGCTGGAGACGGCGATCTGGGACGGCTCGGGCATCGAACTGGACCAGTTGCCCAAGGAGGCCGTCATGGCACCCCGCGATGCCGCGCGGGCCGCGCTCGCCGGCCTCGACGCCGGCGAGCTGGTCACGATCCCCTCGCTGCCGGAGTACGCCAGGTGGGAGGAGTACGAGAACGCCCGCCAGGAACTCATCCCGGGTCTGTCCCTCACGCGCCCCGCCGGACGCTACGCCGGCTGACATCCGGGGCAAGCACGCTCTTCGCCAGGGCCGGGGGCCAACCGCCCCCGGCCCGCCGCCCCTTCGCCCCCTGCGCCTTGGGGTGGGAGCCGACATGACGGCCGGCTGTTCGCCGTGCAGCACCTCGGCGAAGGGCTCCTTCCGCTTCCCGACCTGGCGCGGTGGAACCCGGTCAACGAACTGCCACCACGCCCCGTAGGGCCGGGTCTCGCAGTCGAAGGCCGTCAGGACCGGAGTTGCAGGCGAAGCCCGGGTACCGCCTGTCGCCCATGAGTGACGCCAGGGCGCGCGGGGGCCGGTGCCGACGTCCCGAGCACCAAGGTGCTCGGTCCAACGGCGGCCGTTCCCGGCGATGTCACCACGTCAGCCGTCCACTGGGCTTCACGCACTGCCGGCCGCCGGGCCGCCAGACCGGCGGCAACGGAACCACGTCACGGCCAGGAACAGCCGGGGAGGCGGTGATTCACTCGCCACCGGTCGCGATGACGGCCAAGCGCGGGCCCGCCGGGACAGGGGCGGCGGGACAGGCCACGAGTTCAGGACGCCGTACCGCGGCGTCGGCGCTGCGGGGCGTCAAGCGGTTCAGGACACTGGGGTGGCGTGCACGTCAGCCGGTTGCCGGCTCACCACTGTCGGCGGCCCTGGCCACCGCTGCATGTGCCGCCTGCAGGATCTGCTCCGACAAAGGCGTGCCTGCGGTGGCACGGGCAAGAAGGAGGCCGCCGACGAGCGTGGCATAGGCGGCCAGGCCGGCGTCACCAGGCGCGATCCACCCCGCGAGTTCCTCGACGCCCCTGGCGTAGGTCTCCCTGTGCCCGGGCTCACGCGCGATGTCGCCCGCGAAGCCGGCTGCGGGACAACCAGTGCCGGGGTTGTCGCGATGCTCGACGGAGAAGTAGGACTCGAGCAGCGACTGCCACGCCGCCTGATGCCCCCCAGCCTCGTGGTCCAGAGTCACGAGGTCTTGCAGGTTGTCGGCGAACGCCTTGGCGGTCGCCTCGTCGACGAGCGCGGCCTTGGAGGCGAACTGCTTGTAGAAGCCGCCTTGAGTGAGTCCGATCGCCTTCATCACATCCGCGATGCCGACCTTGGCGACACCGTCCTCACGGAACAGCCGAGAAGCCGCGGCCACCGTTCGCTCCCGGTTGACCTTCGCTTCCGCTTGCGATACGCGACTCATCTACCACCCTCCGTAATACCGACTGGTCATCTGCCCCGCCGCGGGCTGTTACGACGACCAGCGGGCCGACACCCCGACTCTAAGATTATGCCTGCTGTCTATCCTCCGCCATAGCCGCCTGCCGACCGGCACCCACCGCCCTCATACGAGACCGCCATGACCACACCGGCCCTCAAGGCCACGCGACCCAACCCGTCACCCAAACCTCAGCAGACCCTGGCGTCGCCCAAGTGCCTTTCAAACTCCCCGCAGTGAAGCGTGAAGGGTGCCACGTGGCGCCTTCTGTGCCGGCCGGACGAGAGGGAAACGGCTCGCTTGACGTGCCGAACCGCACGTCGCACAGTTGAATCGCATATCGGTAAACCACTTCCACCATACGGAAAAGCGAAATGGCACGAAAGCCCGTGATGCACCTCGCCCCGCGCATTCCCGTCACCAAGCGCGCGGCCGATGACGGGGCCCGCTCACTCCCAGCATCCGGCGCCGAAGTCCCCCAACGGCCGAAAGCCCATGGCCGCGGCACCGGGCCCTTGGGCATGCGCGGCCACGCAGTGCCTCCGCTCCTACTGATCGCGGCCATCACCTCGGGTGCGTCATTCGCCCCCCTTGCGGTTCACCTGTCCCCATTGCTCGTGGCGGCCCCCACGTGCACGGGAACATTCGCACGAACACGCTTCACGGCCGTCATCGCGCTCATGGCGGCCGCGGCAGTGCTCCTCGTGGACCGTCACGACGGCCTGCTCCACTCACCACTGCTGCCCATTCACATCGGAGCAGTTCTCATAGTCTCCGCGTTCGTCATCGTCTCCCGGGCCCTGCATGACCGCGACTTGCGGGAACTGGCCGAGGTACGGGCTGTCTCCGAAGCAGCCCAACGAGTGCTGCTACGGCCGATCCCCCCGGAGCTGGGCCCCTTCCACGTCGCCTCGATGTACCGCGCGGCAGCGGCACACGCGCTGGTGGGCGGTGATCTGTACGCCGCCGCCCGCACCGACCGCACCACACGCGTCCTCATCGGAGACGTCCGCGGAAAGGGCCTCCCGGCCATCGACGACGCCTCCGCCGTCCTGGGCGCTTTCCGTGAGGCAGCCCAGCAGCACCGCACACTCCCGGAACTTGCGGCCTCCCTGGAACGCAGCGTCCGCAGGCACCTGGGCGAGCTGACCCGTATCGCCCCCGACAGCAACGAGCGGTTCATCACCGCGCTGCTGATCGAACTCCCCGACGACGAAGAAGTCGCCAGAGTGGTCAGCTGCGGGCACCCACCACCCCTGCTGCGCCAGGGCAACCAGGTCACCCTGCTTCCCGTCACCCGGCCCGCCCCGCCGCTGGGGCTTGCAGCAGACACGCCCAACGCCTTCTGCCTCGACACCGTCGCCTTCGGCCCCGGAGACACCCTGCTTCTCTACACCGACGGCCTGGCCGAGGCCCGCGACTCCGCCGGCCAGTTCTTCCCCGTCCTCGACCGCGCCGATACATGGACGTGGGACTGCCCCAGCCGCCTCGTACAGCACGTCAGCCTCGATGTGGACCGACACGCGGGCAGGAACCTCCAGGACGACCTGGCCCTTGTCGCTGTCCATCATCCAGCGCACCCCGTCCAGACCGGACAAACGCCACCGTGAACGTCCACAGCCCGAGAACCCGCACGTCGCGCAAAGACCCCGACCCTTGCGCCACAAACATGCGCACCGTCTCGCAGGCACTGCGCACCACATCAGAAGGGACGGTGACGAGGATGGCCACACCCAGACTCCTCCCGCTCCGGCACCCGAGCGCACTGCTCGCCGTCTATCTCGCTGCGACCTGCGCACTGCAACTGGATGCCTCTGCAGTGGGCTCGGTCCGCTGGTCGGACTACTCGGTCCTGGCACCGCTGATGGCGGCAGCTCTGCTACCCATCAGGCACACCTTGATCGTCGGAGCTTCCACGCTGGCGACCAGTGTGGCCATCTACGGTTTCGCGATTCCAGGCGTGTCGGACGGAGGCCGGACGGTCGTCATCTCCGCAGCCGTCCTGTCTCTGGGCATGAGCCTGTTCATCTGCCGAGTCCGGCTCCGCCAGAAAGCCGGGTGCGTCTTCGCTGTACGCCCCGGAAGCGGTGAGGAGACGGGCCGCGTCGTCTCCGCACCACGTCAGGCCCACGGCGACCCATGCGCCTCCCTGCCGGCGGGTGGACTGCCGCCCGGGCGCTTGCCGCAACCCGCCGCCGTGGAGCTCGCATACTGTCGGGCTGATGACAGAAGGCCGCCGCAGGCTCATTGGCTGGACGCGATCCCACTGTCCGGAGCCCGGGTGGCGCTGGTCGCCGGCAGCGTGGCCGAGGACGGAGACCCAGCCCCCACCCTGGTCCCCGAACTTCGCGCCGCGGTGCGGACGCTGGCGGACATCGACGTGCAACCGGACGAGGTGCTCACCCACCTCCACGACGTCATACGTCGGTTGCGGCCGGACGAGAGTGCCCGTGACGTTACGGCGAGCTGCCTGTACGCCGTCTACGACCCCGTCACCGCAGAGTGCGCCCTCGCTTGCGCCGGGCATCCTGCGCCCTCCGTCATCGCCCCCGATGGTGTGATCACTGCCGTCGACCTTCCTGCTGGAGTACCGCTCGGTCGCACGCGAGCGAAGGTCGGGACCGCCGAAATCCGGCTCAGGAAAGGCAGCGTGCTCCTGCTGCACACGCACTCCGTCGCGCCACCCGATTCCGAGACGAAGACCGATGGGCTCAAGGTGCCCGAACGCATCGTCGAGCCGGAGTCCTCGCTCACGGACACCTGCCGTACTGCTCTGGAAGCCCTTGTGGCAGCGGGAGCGCCACGCCAGTCGCGCGTGCTCGCCGCCCGTACCCGCACGCTCGACGGCACCACCGTGGCGACCTGGAACCTCCCCGCCGACCCGGCGGCCGTCTCTGCCGCACGAAAACATGTCACGGCCAAGATGAGGACATGGGGCTTGGACGGTGCCACCCCCACCACTGTCCTCATCGCCAGCGAGCTGGTCACCAACGCCATCCGTCACGCCCAGCCACCGGTACGCCTGCGCCTGATCCGCTGCCCCACAGGCCTGACCTGCGAGGTCACCGACGGCAGCACCACATCCCCGCACCTTCGACGCGCCCGCACCTTCGACGAAAGCGGCCGGGGACTGTTCATCGTCGCCCAGCTCACCCAGCGCTGGGGAACCCGCCATCACCCGCAAGGCAAGACCATCTGGGCCGAGCACTCCTACCAGGCCGACGAACCCATGGAGGAGGAAGGACAGGCCCTGCGGGCCGGGCTCGTGTGATGCCCCCATCCCCCTCAGGAGGCGGCACGGGCCCTGCTCCCACGCGCCCTTGACGGTTCGCCGGGACCGCTGGGGGCCGGGCAGACGCTCCCGGCCCCTGGTTCCTCGTCAGCCGGGCAAGATGTTGTGGTTCACCCGGAACACATTGGTCGGGTCGTATGCCTTCTTCGCGGCAGTCAGACGCCGGTAGCGCTCGGCGCCGTAGACCTCGCTCAACCGCTCGGGGTCGGTGGCCTCTTCGACGGAGAGGAAGTTGACCATCCTGCGCCTGTCCGCCCAGGGCTCCATCGCGTTCATCACCTCCTCGAGCTTGCCGCCCAGGAACTCGGCCCTGTCCGGGGCACCCACGCCGAATCCGAAGAGGACGAAGGGAAGCCCTCGGCTGGAGACGGCGTTGGGTACCGCGGGCTCACGGTCGAGCGCACCGCCGAGCATGCGGATCTCGACGCTCACCAGCGGGGAGTCCGACCCGGGGCCGAGCAGTTCGATCAGCTTGTCGGCCGCCTCGGCGGGGAACGCGCGCAACATCGTCGTGCGGTCGTAGTAGGGCATCGGCGTCGGCGGGTCCATGTGGATGGCGCCCATGGCGGTGTAGGGCATCTCCCCCACCGTGTCGATGAGCGCCGGGGCGGCCGCGCGCAGGGGTGCGATCAACCGCTCGCCCTCGGGCACCGGACCGAGGTGGGCGATGCGTACGTGTACCACGAACGCCCCCCGGAGGGGTTCCGGCAACTCGGGAAGCGGAGGGAGTCGTTGCACGGCCACTGAGGAGGACATCTCCTCCGGCATGTCCGACTGCCAGGTGCGCCAGGTGTGCAGCACATCGGAGAGTCGTTCGCCGGGGAAGTAGATACCGCCGCCGTAGAAATGGGTCAACGGGAACAGGTCGAACTCCAAGGCGGTTACGACGCCGAAATTGCCCTTTCCTCCGAGCAGGGACCAGAAGAGTTCCGGATCACTGTCCGCCGTGACCTGTCGCAGCTCGCCGTCGGCGGTCACCACCTCCAGCGAGCGGACATGGTCCGCCGCGTATCCCCGGCTCCGGCCGAAGACCGGACTGAGTCCACCCCCGAGGGTGTAGCCGGCTACGCCCACCAGCGGAGCCGAGCCGCTCATCGGGGCCAGGCCGACGTCGGCGGCCCGGTCGATCACCTCCTGCCAGATCACTCCGGCCTCGACCCGTGCGCGTCCGCGGCCGGCGTCGACGACGATGCCCTTCATACGCCGGGTACTGATCAGAACGCCGCCCCGGGCAGGGTGGACCTGTTGGTGCCCCGTGGTCTTCACCGTCACCGGCCGGCCCTGGCGGGCCGCGAAGCGGATCGCCGCCCGTACGTCGGCCGCGTTGGCGGCACCGACCACGAGCGCGGGCTCCAGAGGGACGTTCAGGTTGTAGATCTGGCACTCGGCGTCGTAACCCTCGTCGCCGGGCAGCAGAACCGGACCGCTCACCAGCGATGCGAGTTCGGCCGCCTCCGCGGACGAGACCCGTGCGAACGGAACGTCAAAAGTCATGGGATCCCTTGTGAAAACATTCTTACATTACATACGCCATCTAAAATGCCTTGATGCAGGCACCTCGGACCCGGCCGTCCGCACCTGGCGCGACCGGCCTGTCGGCCGGGACCCCGCCTCGCCGAGTAGCGCGCGACGCCCGTCCGATACTTCAGCAGGGCGGACCGGGGAGACGGGGCACTCGGACAGCGGCTGATCAGGCGTCGGCGCGCAGCGGCTGCAGGGCCTTCGACCAGCTGACGACCTGGTCGAGCATGGCCTCCACGGTCGACTGGTGGTGCGGGCCCGGCTTGAAGACGCTGTAGTTCTCGAAGTCGGCCAGGAGGGACAGCGCGACCTGCGCACGCACCGTGGCGATCTGCAGCTCGCTCGCGATGAGGCGGAGGTGCTCCACGGCGCGGGTGCCACCGCCGGAGCCGTAGCCCACAAAGCCCGCGGCCTTGTTGTTCCACTCCGCGTACAGGTAGTCGAGCGCGTTCTTCAGGGCGCCCGTGGTGGAGTGGTTGTACTCCGGGGTGATGAACACGAAGCCGTCGAACTCGGCGATCCTCGACGCCCACGCCTTGGTGTGGTCGTTCTGGTACTGCCCGAACGACGGGGGCAGCGCCTCGTCGAGGAGCGGCAGCGGATGGTCCGCCAGGTCCACGAGCTCGAACTCCGCATCGGAACGCTGCTTGGCGATACCGAGAACCCAGTCCGCCACGGCGGCTCCGTTGCGCCCCGGGCGGGTACTGCCGAGAATGATCGCGATCTTGGTCATGTCGTGCCTTTCGTCGGTACGGCGCACCTCAGGCACGGAAGTTGTGCCCGGCGCCGGGATGCGACGCGCGCCGTAAGCCCCCGCACGGTTCCGGTATGGAGTCCACCGAGGAAAGCGCACGCGAGGTGGCCCTCCCGGGGCACCCCCCTCGTCGCGTAGCTCGCAGGCTCGGCGCCAACGACGTCGTCGGCAGGGACAGTAGGACGAAGCAATCGAGAAGGGCAACCAGGGCAAAATGCCGGATGTATCCAGCGATGGACGTAAGTTGCCCGCTGGCGCACCGCCAGAGTCAGGCGCTGGTGAGCCGCCCGCCGGTCGCCTTCATCCGCAGCGTTCGCCCTCCGACGGGGGTGCGTGGCGTCCGCAGCACGTCATGCGGCCGAGGCGCCGACGCTCAGGGCGGCCGACTCCTCGAGACCAGGCGTCGGACCAGAATCCTTGCACGGCGAGGCAAGTCGGCGGGCGGATCCGTGCACACCAAGGCAATACGACGGCCAGCTTGCCGCTTACCTTGGCAACATCGGAGAATTGGTCCGTTCAGTCTGCCGCTTGTTCCGATCGCCACTCGCGGGGGCTCATGCCGTACGCCGCTTTGAACACGCGACTGAAATGGGGTGCGCTGACGAACCCCCACCGGTGAGCGATCGCCTCGATCGTCATGAATCGATGCACGGGCGAGGCCAGTTCCCTCTTGCACTCTTCGAGGCGCTGAGCCCTTATCCAGTCGCCTAGTGCGATTCCCGCACGGGACAGGGTCAGGTAGAGCTGACGTACGGAGACATGATGCTCGGCGGCGATACGTGCGGCAGTCAGGTCGGATTCCGCCAGATGGAGACGGACGTATTCCTTGACGCGCTGAAGAAGTGTGTTGTGCAGAGGCCCTCCGGCCAGGTCGGCACGGCCGAGGCTCGTAGTGGCCACCGCCCTGATCAGGTCGACGCAGGGCTGCGCGAGCAAGGCGGCCTCAGCCTCGCCGACAGCGGCCCGGTTACGGGCCAACCGAGCGAAGAACGCTGCCGCGGAACCTACGAGCGGGGGCTTCGAGCCGATTCGCGCACCTGCGACCTGACCGAGCAGGGACGATCGGAGCCCCAGGATGTGCATGGGAACGCGAACGACGACCGCATGCACGGTGCCGCCGAAGAATATCTCATAGGGCTTCGCATTATCGATCACCGTGAGATCGCCCGTTCGGATCACTCCATGCTTGCCTCCCTGTCCCAACCGGGTGACCCCCGTTTGCTGTAGAACGACGAAGACATGCGGCACCATGTCCTCTTTCACAGCAGCGGTTGCCCGCCGGAGGCCGGCCACGTTCCAGTCGATTCCCGAGACTTCCACCGCACCCAGCGTGTTGATGTTCGCAACTGCCCTCAGGCGCGTCGGGTCCGAAGGAAGGTCCACCTCTATTCGGCCGTTCACCGACCGCGAGAGTTCACGGATGGCATCCGCGCGATCACCGGGAGCCAGCGAATTGACATCAAACCGGATTGCCATGCGAGCTCTCTCCCAAACCGACCGCGAGCAGGCGTTGCCAAGCAGGTCTCCCACGGTACAGCGGCCAGTGGCCTACGCTGCGATTTGCGTCATATTGTGCACGAATGAATTCGCGTGGCTTTGCTGCATTCCTTCGGACAGGGAGGACCGGATGGGCCCGAGCCGATGAGTGCCGCGGATCGCCGGGCCTCGATCAACTCCAGTGGCCGAGTAGGGTGAAGGTTCAATAGCAGACGGCAAGGTCGCCCACCTGCGCGACGACGAGGCACACCGTCCGCGCGACGCCTGGCAAAGGGAGGGCAATGTGAAGATCGGAGAACTGGCCGCGAAGACCGGTGTCGCGCCGCGGCTGCTTCGCTACTACGAAGAGGTCGGCATCCTGACGCCGTTCCGGAGCCCCAACGGATACCGCACGTACGGCGAGCCGGCCATCGACCGCGTACTGCAGATCCGCGAACTCCTCGAAGTCGGTTTGACGACGGAGATGATCCGCGAGGTCCTGCCCTGTTTCGAGTCCGCCGAGGGCGATGCGCACGCCCGGGAGTGCCCGGACGCAAAGGACCTGGACGGTCTGCGACGTCAACTCAGCAGCATCAAACGGCGCATCGACGTGCTGCAACGCAACCAGCGCGCGATCGAGGCATACCTGCGCTTCCAGGAGGACGCCACGGCCGCCACGCCTACGACCACGGATGGAGTCCTCGTCTTGGTCGCGGAGTGACAGCGGCGGGACTCACGCGGCGTAGCGCTCACCTGTCGGCGGCCGCTACCGGTGCGGCACGAGGCTGAAGCCACCGGCGAGGCGACGGCGGGCCGGAGGACGCCGCAACGGACGGAGCCACCAGTGGCGGGGCTCCGGTCCCGTCAACTGTCGTCGTGACACCGGAGCCCCGCGCGTCATGGGTGCTGCTCCCGAGTCAGATGCTGTATCCGCCGTCGACGGCCAACCGGGCGCCTGTGATGTACGCAGCGTTCTCACTGGCGAGGAAGACGACCGCCTTCGCGATGTCCTCGGTGGTGCCCATGCGCCCCAGCGGTGTCATGGCCACCTGCGGGGCGGCGTTCGGCCCGTCCGCGGGGTTCATGTCCGTGTCGGTCGCACCGGGCTGTATGACATTGACAGTGATGCCGCGCGGGCCGAAGTCGCGCGCCCACCCGCGGCCGAGCTGGTCGATCGCCGCCTTGCTCGCCGCGTACTCGGCGACGCCAGGGACCGGGACGCGGTGGGCGACGATGCTTCCCACCAGGATGACGCGCCCGCCGTCGGGCAGATAGCGCGATGCGGAATGCGTGGTGACGACGGTGCCCATCACATTGGTGGCCATCATCTGCTGGACCCCTTCGAGGAGGTCCAGGTCCAACTGGTCGACGGTGCCCATGACGGCTACACCGGCGGAGTTCACCAGCACGTCGATCCGGCCGCCCAGGAACTCGGCAGCCTGTTCGACAGCGGTCGACGCCTCGTGGGGAACGGACTGGTCCGCCTGCACGGCAAGCGCCTTCGCCCCGAGAGCGGCCAGGTCGGCGACGACCTCTTCCGCCTGCTCGCGCGACGTCCGGTAGGTGATGACGACGTTTGCACCCTCGCGCGCCAGTTCACGAGCGATCCCCGCACCGATTCCCCGCGACCCTCCGGTTACGAGCGCAGTCCGTCCTGTCAGAGCCTTGGGCATGGCGATGTCTCCTTGCGCCGTTCAGTTGGCTTGCAGCTACTGAACCGAAGCTAAAGGTTGACATTAGTGTGAACGTCAAGCCGGGACGCCGTGACGCCCGCCACTCGCACTGCCGAGACCGCACCCGTCGGCGAACACCGGGAAGTTTGGATTCGGCACCGCCCCAGATTTCAAGTTGTCCAATTTTTCGATCCTCGCTGCTCGGGCCGCATTTGTTGCGCCGGAATATCCCTCCAGGGAATCCGAAATGGCATGTTCTTTGCCAAATTTGGCTCGATTGAATGAATTAATTTTATCCCGTCCCGCAACGCTTCATCGACGTTGAGAGCCCGTGCCGGATTCACTCCAAGGTGTATCAACGCGGAACCCGGGAAATCTCGCACAGCGGGACGACATGGGGCCTGAGCTCGGGAAACGCCAGGGTTGCGGCCTCCTGGGCACCGTCGCCCATTTCTCGGTGGTGCCCGTTTGGCCGACTTTCACCGCGAAGCGTGAATGACTTCCGGATGGGCATCGGCTAGCTTCGGTCTCGCATCAGGAAATTCCTATCTCCAAGGGAGGAATGCAGTGAAAGGTCTTGCTCGAGCCGCGGCTACGGTGGCATTGGCGGTATCAGCCATGGGGGTTCCCCTGGCCGGTACGGCGCTGGCCACTTCCGCGACCTGTTCGGGGGATGGCTGGGACAACGGCTACGGTGGCCGGGGCCATGACCGCGGAGACCACGGCCGTGGAGGCTACGGCCACGGAGGTCACGACCGCGGGAACTACGGCCGCGGGGGGTACGGCCGTGGAGGCTACGACCGCGGAGGGTACGGCCGTGGAGGCTACGGCGGTGGCGGCTACGGCCGTGGAGGCTACGGCGGTGGCGGCTACGGCCGTGGAGGCTACGGCGGCTGGGGCGAGGACTTCGGCTCCTTCAGGCTGACCAACAAGTCGCTCAACTCTGCGCACGTGAAGGCCCGTAACGAATCGCTGTCGGCCAACGTCGCCTCCCCGGCGGCAGTCGCACAGTCCGAGGCGGTCCAGGCCATCAACATCCGTCAGTAGCTCCCGAAGCCGACCGTCGTCCTGGGCGACCTGCCGGTCAGGGACCGGTCACATGCGAAAGGGGCAATGGGCGAAGGCCTGACCGCGGCCGATCCTGACGGGTCGGCCGCGGTCAGGCTCGTCCCGTCATGGCCGGCCATGCTCCGCGTTGGAGTGCCCGGCCATCGGTATCGGTGAGGCTCACTCCGCCACCGGCAGCACCAGCCGTGAGGGGCGGTCTGCGGCGTGGTGGATACGGCGCGGGCCCGGGGTGTCGGGGGCCTCCCAGCGGGGATGGGCGGAGGCGGTCACCTGGAGGCGGAGCCGGTGGCCCGGGCGGAACACGTGCGCCGCGGACCACAGGTCGACGCGGACCTCCTGGGGGTCCGTCCCGCCCGAGCCTTCGGCGCGGGCGACGCCGTCGGCGAGGTTGATCGACGTGCCGTCCGGGTGGACGTCGCACAGCCGGGCCACCCAGGCTGCGGGGCCGTCGCTCGTTGTGGTGAGGACCGCGGTCATCCGGCCGGCGACCTCCAGGGGGGCGGTCAACAATGGACCGGTCCAGGTCAGCACGTCGGGCCGGGCCTCGATGGCGCGCTGGTCGAACGGGCCCGCGGGATACGCGTCGGTCAGCAGCAGGGTGCCGCCGCGGACCGGCACGGGGTCGGCGGGGTCGTGCACGAAGCAGGCCGGCGGCTCGTCCGTGCCGGGCGGCTCGGGCGACAGTGTGCCGGAGGCGCGGAGGAACCACGTCGTCCCGGTGGTCGGGGGCGGCCAGCGGTCCGGCCGCCGCCAGACGCTCGCGCCCGTCACGAAGACCAGGACCGCAGACTCCGATGCGTCCAGGTAGTCACCCAGCCGCCCGTCGGGGTGGGCGACGTCCTGGTCGCCGCCGACATGACCGAGGACCTCACCCCCGCGCACCGCGAGGAGATGGTCGGGTTCGTCACCCGGCGGCTGCTCGACGGCGACTGGATGCGCGCCCTGGACCCGCGCGACCCCGTCGCCCCGTTCTCCGACCGCCCCGACCACGGCGCCGCCGGCGCGTTCGCCGCCTGGCCCGGCGCGACCGCGTACGGCCTGTGCCGCCTGGGCCGCCCGGACCTCGCCGCCGGCATCCTGCGCCGGGCGCACCGCACCACGTCCGGCGCCCTGTGGGGCCAGGCCATGGAGGTGACCCCGGACGGCACCTACCGGGTCGCCGAACGAGGCGTCTCCAACCGCGAGAGCGTGGCCGCGGTCGCGGTCACCGAGGCCGTCCTCGCGGGCCTCTTCGGCATCGCAGCGGAGGTGCTCCAGCCCGGTGCGCCACCCCTGGAGAACGCCTTCGGACGCCTCACCGGCGTCCGCGCGGCCGGCCACGACCTGCCGGGTCGCAGCGCCTGATCCGGCGCCCAGCCGGTCGTCGCTGGGCTCGCGACTGCCGAGCCCAACGACGACCGGTTGGGGGATGACACACCGGGAGAACGGCCGTCCGGCAAAGGTGAGCCGCACCCATTCCGCCTACGCCACGATGGCGTGGATGACCCACATCAGGGCCACTGCCGCCTTGAAGCCGTTCCTCCCTCTGCTTGTAAGCTCCCCGCAACCGGGGACGTACAGGGATCCCTCGAGCTCGAGGGGGAAGCGTGCTGGACCCGGCCACGGAGGACATAGCGCGAATAGTTCGCCATTACGGGATGGTCCTCCTCGCGGCGGGAACGGTGATCAGCATTGCCCGCTGGGGATGGAGACGTTTCAGGCCGGCCGGCGCTCCCTACCAGCGGACGTACGTGGAACTGATACCGCTTCTCGCGGGAACGAGGGCGTTTTTCGACGGCGCGCTGGTCCTCTGGGAGGTTCCGCCTTCGGTCTTGATGGTTTGGCGTGTCGTTGGACTGCTCCCGGTGCTGGGCATGCTGATTCTCTTCGTACGCATGTGCATCATGTTGGCGGAACGGGCCAACCGGCGCTTTCGGCCGGCAGCCGCCGCGAGGCGCCAGGCCGTGGTGTGGCCGACTCATGCGTGGCCCGGCACGACGATTGCGGGCGGTTCAGTCGCAGGTCAGGGCGGATTGACAACGACGCTGCCCAGCCATGAGCCCGTCACTCCTGCCGGCATCGGGCACAAGGCCCCGGACAGCTCTTGAAGCATGCGGTCCAGCCAAGTAGATGCGCCGACGCCTTCATTACCCGCCAGGACGCCTCCCAGTCGTAGGGCCGGCGTATGCGGTCGGCCCCACTCGAGAGGCCCTTCGCCACGTCGTCCACGTCCGGGTCATTTTGGGCGGCGCGGGCCCCTGTGTCGCAGAACGTGGCGTACGCCCACACACCCACAGGCGTACGCCCACACACCCACCCCTTCACCGTCTCGCCGGGGGGCCTGTGCCTGCACACAGCCTGGCCTTGCCGGCGCCGGCCTGCGCAACCCCCAGCCTCTCGCCGTCATACGTCAGCCGGTGATCTCCACCCGTCCGTTGGGCGCCTCAGGGTGTACCGGCGTCTCGGATCCGCGCTTGGTGATGCCCTTGAGCAGTTCGGCAAGGTCGACTCCCGTGGTGGAGCTGAGCAGTTCCATGCCCTGCGCCACGTTGTCCGCGACCGTACGGGTCAACTGGCCGGCGCCGTCGGTAGAGATCACGGTCATCTTGTCCACCGCGGCCAGGGGCTCGGACGCCTTGGCGACAACCTGAGGCAGCACCTCGACCAGCATCTGCAGCACCGCGGCGTCGCCGTACTGGGCAAACGCGTCGGCCTTCTTCTGCATGGCCTCCGCCTCCGCCGACCCCTTCGCCGCGATGGCCGCGGCCTGCGCCTCGCCCTCGATCCGTACGGCATCGGCGAGTGCGGCGCGGTGTGCCTTCTCGCCTTCACCGGTCAGCCGGGAACGCTGGGCGTCCGCCTCTGCCTCCTTGACCAGGGCGATGCGGCGGGCCTCGGCCTCCTGCTCGGCTTGGTAGCGCGCGGCGTCGGCGGGCTTGCGGACCTTGGTGTCCAGCTCACGGTCGGTCAGCGCGGCCTGCCGGGCGGCGACCTTCTCCTGCTCGGCGAGGACTTCCTGACTGCGGGCGGCCTCGGCGAGCGGGCCGGCGGCAGCGGCGCGGGCAGCGGCCTCGTCCGTCTCGGCCTTGATCTCGGCCTGCTTGAGCGCGAACGTCCGCTGGGCGATCGCGATCTCCTCCTCGGCCTTGAGCCGGGCCTGCTCCGACGCCTGCCGCGCCACCGCCTCGGCGATGTCCGCCTCCTGCTTGGCGCGGGCGGCCTCCGGGCGACCCAGGTCCTCCAGGTAGGAGCCCTCGGTGGTGATGTCCTGGATCTGGAAGGCGTCCAGCACCAGGCCCTGCCCGGACAGACTGGCCTCCGCCTCCTCCGCCACCTGGCCGGCGAACGCCGCACGGTCGCGGATGATGTCCTCCACGGACATCCGCCCGACGATGGAGCGAAGAGCACCGGACAGGACTTCCTGCGTGAAGCCGACGATGCCGTCCTGCTGCATCAAGAAGCGCTGGGCCGCCGCCCGTATCGAGTCCTCGGTACCGCCGACCTTGACGATCGCGACACCCTCCAGGTGGGCCTTCACCCCTCGCAGCGTGACCGCGCCGCGCACGGCGACGGGGATGTGCCGGCTGGACAGGTCCAGGGTGAACTTCTGCTGGACGAAGGGCACGACGAACACGCCACCGCCGACCACGACCTTCTGGCCGCTGTTGTCGGTGAAGACCCGGCCGGTCTCCGGGTCGGTGGACTTCTTGCCCCGACGGCCGGTGACGATGAAAGCCTCGCTGGGGCCCGCGACCTTGTAGCGGGTGATGACGACGAGGGCGAGCAGTACGACGAGTACGACGATGCCCACCACAGCGGTGAGTACAGGGCTCATGCAGGAATCCCTTGATCGGAACAGCAATGACGAAGACGTGGTGCGGACGCCTCGGGCGTTCAGTGATCGACGGGACGCACCGCGACCGATGTGGTCGACAGTGCCTCCTCGACCCACACCCTGGTGCCCCGCCGCAGCGGGACCGTGCTCCTGGCGGCGAGCTTCACCGGCTGGCCGGCCAGGTACGTCAGCACCTCGCCGTAGCCGTCCGCCGGAATCGCGGTGACCACCGTGCCCGAGCCGCCGATGAGATCGTCGCCACGCGGCGCCGGCGAAGTCCCCCCGCGCATCAAGGCCTGACCGAACCTCCACGTCAGCCATCCCGCCACGCCGCCGGCAACCACCCCCACCCCGGCGGCGAACGCCGTTCCGAGTCCGGTGGTGCCCAGGACGATCGCGCCGGCGAAGCCGAGCATCGACACGAATCCCGCGATCACGGGCAGGGACAGCAAACCGTCCAGGCCACCGAGCCCGTCGAAGAGCCCATCCAGCACGCCGTCGAAGACGAGCGCCAGCGCCAGCACCACCAGACCGGCGATGCCGAGACCGAGAAACCACCCCATCCTGCCCCCACCCCCCAGCACGCCGATCGCCCGAAGGCATCGCGATGGTGTCATGAAGCACAGCGCCGTGACATTGCCGGATCCCGGCAATCTTTACGTGTTCTTTACGACCTGCTGACGGCCCCATTGCTGCCGGCGGGTTCTCGGCGGTGCCGTAGGCGCGGACCACGACCGCGACGGCGTCGGAGACCGCTCCGCCAAGGAACCGAAGTTCATCCGCCGGGCGTTCGGCGACGGCATGACGGCCACGGCCGCCGGCCGGACTTTTCCGGGGCGCACTCGTGGCGTCCCCGGTTGGTCGGTCAATACACAGCGATATTTAATTTCCCGGCATCTTCTCCTTACCGGAAGCCGGGACATGTCGGGAATGCCGATCCAGAAATGTGTTCTTGCGCCACCGGATCAGCCTCGGATAAATTGTCGACGCGTCAACAGGCGGAGGTACAACCGGAGATGAGCCTCCGGCCTTCCGGAACGCCGGGAACTTCGTCGCGCAGAGCGTCAGTCGTCGGGCAGGGGATTCTCAAGCAGAACCCTTGCCCTCTTTCATGTCGAGGAGTTCTCGTGCGCAGCCTTAGGTCAGCGAGAAGGAATCCCGCTGGAACGTCCGCCGGTAATCGGCTTCCCAACCGTCTCCGTCTCGGCGCCGTCGCGACCGCGCTCGGCGCGACGCTGGTCTTGGCCTTCCCTGCCGAGGCGAACGCCTCAGTCCTGCAGCTGCTGCCCCAGAACGCCGACGGCCTGGAGCAGTCCTTCTCCCCGGCTTACGACTACGACAAGGACGGCTGCTACGCCACGGCCGCCATCGGCGCCGACGGCACGCTCAATCCCGGCTTGAAGCTGGGTGGGGACGTCAACGGGCACTGCCACGACTACGCCCAGCTGGCCAACGCCAACACGTACTCGCGCGAGAAGTGCAACAACGACTGGTGCGCAGTCGTCTACGCCAGTTACTTCGAAAAGGACCAGGCCACGCTCGGCCCTGCGGCCATCGGCCACACCCACGACTGGGAGCACGTCGTGGTCTGGATCCACAACAACCAGGTCGAGTACGTCTCGGCGTCCCAGCACTCCGGCTACCAGATCGCCGCCCGCTCCGCGATCCGTTTCGACGGCACCCACCCCAAGATCGTGTACCACAAGGACGGCGCCTCGACACACTGCTTCCGCTTCGCCAACACCAACGACGAGCCGCCGGAGAACGCCACCGGAGGCTGGTTCTACCCCCGCCTCGTCGGCTGGGAGGGCTACCCGGCGGGCTACCGGGACAAGCTCATGAACGCGGACTTCGGCTCGGCCACCATCAAGATCAACGACGCCCGCTTCAACTCCACCCTCGCCAACTCCAAGCCCTCCGGCATCCCCTTCGATCCCAACGCCTGAGCCGTGTGCGGACGGCGATCCGCCGGATCGCCGTCCGCGCGGGGCGTGTTCTCGGCGCCGCGGCCGCCGTTGCGAGGTGGGCTGAGCCGTCTCCCGGCTCCGCGCCGGGTTACTCGGACCGCCGCCGTGCTTGGCCCCTTGACCCTCACGTGGCGTCAGGCTGCATAGTCGGGTGCCGTGGAGGACCACTGGACCGTGGGACGCGTCGCCGATTTGGCCGGCGTGAGCGTCCGCACGCTGCATCACTATGACGAGATCGGCCTCGTCCAGCCGTCGGGGCGGACCGCAGCCGGATACCGGGCCTATTCGGCGGGCGACGTGGAGCGGCTGCGGGAAGTGCTGGCCTACCGGCGGTTGGGCTTCGGGCTGCGGGAGGTCGCGGAACTCGTCGGCGACGCGTCCACCGACGCCGTCGCGCACCTGCGCCGACTGCGCGGCCTGCTGCTGGAGCGGCGTGATCGCGCTGACGCGATGGTGACGGCCATCGACAGGGAACTCGAGGCACGGGCGAAGGGCCTGAAGGTGACGCCGGAGGAGCAACTCGAGATGCTCGGCGCACGGCTGTACGACGCGATCGGCGGCGCCTACACCGCGACACGGCGTACCGACCCGCGGATCGCCGCGCAGATCCGGGACGTGCTCGGGGACGCGCGGACGGTGCTGAACGTCGGGGCCGGCACCGGCTCCTACGAGCCTGCTGACCGCGACGTGACCGCGGTGGAGCCATCGGCGGTGATGCGGGGGCAGCGGCCCGCCGGCGCGGCGCCTTGCGTGGCCGCCGCCGCGGAGAGCCTGCCGTTCAGGGACCGGTCCTTCGACGCCGCGATGGCCGTCTCCACCGTTCACCACTGGGGGGATCCGATGGCGGGACTGCGCGAGATGCGGCGCGTGGCCCGCCGCGTGGTGGTGCTCACGTTCGACACCGACGAGCCCGGTTGGCAGGACCGGTTCTGGCTCACCCGCGACTACCTGCCCGAGTTCGCCGCCGTCCTCGCGGATTTTCCCTCGCTCGCCGGGATGGCCGACGCGATCGGCGCCCGGGCTGAGCCGGTACCCATCCCGTGGGACTGCGCGGACGGCCTGTTCGAGGCGTACTGGCGCCGGCCGGGGGCGTATCTGGAGGATCACGTGCGCCGTGCGATGTCGGTGTGGACGAGGGTCGGACCGGAGGCCGAACAGCGGGCGGTGCGAAGCCTCAGTGACGACCTGGACTCCGGCCGGTGGACCGAGCGCAACGGCGACCTCGCCGACCTCGACGCAGCAGATCTCGGCCTCCGCCTGCTCATCGCGTGAACCGGTCGCGGCGTCAGCGTCGGCTCCTTGGCGCAGGGCACGGCGCGGGCCCCGTCACGGCGGGTACCGCGCTCAGGCGGCTCGGCGCGGCTCAGCCAACCGCGGGTCGCGACGATGTGATGCTACGTCAGTACGTGGAGCAGCCGCTGAACGCAGCCGTCTAGCGACGGCTCGACAAAAGCCGTTCCGGTACGGACACCCGCCGGGCGGTCGGGGAGGCTGCTCACCTCGCAGCTGCCGGGCCACCCCGTAGCCGCCACGGCATCGGCGGCGGACAACCCGGGGCGGTCATCCCGACGACCCGCGACGACGAGGAGGAACCGGCCCCATGACTGGAGCAACCGGCAGGGTGGCATTGGTGACGGGCGCCAGCAGCGGGATCGGGGCGGCCACCGCACGCCTGTTGGCCGCCCGGGGGATGCGCGTGGTCGTCAACTACCTCCGCAGCGGCAAGGCGGCCGAAGACGTCGTGGCGGACATCGCGGCAGCCGGCGGCCAGGCCATGGCCGTGCAGGCCGACGTGCGCGAGGTCGCGGCCGTCGAGGGCATGGTGGAGCAGGTCCGGGCGGCATGGGGCGGCATCGAGGTGCTCGTGCACAACGCGCTCATCCCGTACGTGGTCACGTCGTTCCAGGAGATGACGTGGGAGGAGCTGGGCGGCAAGCTGGACGCCGAGATGCACGCCGCGTTCACGGTCACGAAGGCCGTCCTGCCCGCCATGACCGAACAGGGCTGGGGACGCATCGTCTACCTCGGCACCGGCCTCAGCCGCCGGCCCCGGGAGGGCATGATCGCGCTCGGCACGGCCAAGGCCGCGCTGGAGCAGTTCGCCCGCTACCTCGCCCAGGAACTGGGGCCGCAGGGCATCACGGTCAACGTCGTCGCGCCCGGTCCCGTGGAGGACACCCGCGTGTCGGCGGACGTACTGGACGAGGCGGTCAAGGAAGGGCAGGTGGCCGCCACCCCTCTCGGCCGCCTCGCGCGCCCGGCGGACGTCGCCCAGGCGGTCGCCTTCTACGCCGCCGAGGACAACGCCTTCATGACCGGCACCACCGCCGCGGTCAACGGCGGGCTGTCCATGTACTGACACGCCGCCGGCGGCCGCACGGCCTTAAGGGAGGGCGCTCGTGCACACGTCGGAACCGGAAGGCTATGCGACCGTGCCGAGATCGGCGGTGAGCCAGCGTTCCGGCCGCATACGGACCACGACGTGATCGGCGAGTTCCACCTCCGCCATGGCCACGAATCTGTCGAGGGCCTCACCCGAGAGGTAGCGGGCGGCCATCTCGCGATGGAGCGCGCTCGTCCCCTCGGTCACTTCGGCGACCGGCCCTTCGACCGATACGTACCGGGGCGTCGGCTCCGTGCGCTGGACCAGCAGGCTGAAGCGGCGCGCCGCGCTGATCAGCGTCATCTTCCGCGAGCCCGCGCCGGTGAGGATCCAGGGCAGGCCGCCGGGCTCGTAGGCGTACCAAATCGGCACCATCAACGGCCCGCGGTCGTCGCCGGCGGCGACGCCCAGCGCGGCCACATGCGACTCAGCCAGAAAGCTTGCACGTTCCTCGCGGGAAAGTTCCATGCCTCGACTGTAGGCCCGGCCACTGACGGCACCTCCGCGCGACCAGGCAGACACAGGGCCAAGGGATACCCAGTGGACCGGCTCGTCGCCGGCGAGCGAGAGCGCGTGGCCGCCGCAGCCCCACTCCCCCAGCCCTGAACAGCCGCCCGGGCAAGCGCTGTCGATAACCTGACCGAGTGACGACCGACCTGACTCTCCTGTCGCGCGTGGCCTACCGCGGCCAGGAGATCACCGCGCCCCGGCTGCGCGGGCTGCTCGCGCTGCTCGCGAGCGAGCTGCGCTCCGGATGCAGCACCGCACGGCTGGTGGACGGGCTGTGGCAGGACGAACTGCCGGCCAATCCCGCCAACGCGCTGCGGATCCTCGTCTCCCGGACCCGCTCCCAGCTCGGCGCCGACGTCGTCGTCAGCACCCCCACCGGCTACCGGCTCGCGCTGGCCGAGGAGCAGGTCGACGCTTCGGCGGTGGTCCGGTGTGCCGAGGCGAGCGCCCGGCACACCCGGGCCGGGGATCACGCGGCCGCCCTGGCCAGTGCCGAGGAGGGCCTCGCCTTCTGGGACTCCTCCCCCGACACGGACGCCACAACGGGGGACCCCGTCGCGGAGCTGCGCGCCGAGCGGGCGCCGCTCCACGACTCCCTCATACGCTCCCGCGCGCTCGCCCTCGCCCGGCTGGGACGACGGGCCGAGGCCATGGGGCCGCTGACCGAGGTCTTCGCCCGGACCCCCCGGGACGAGGAAGTACTGGCCGAACTGCTGCGCGCCGAGGCGGCCACGGCCGGGCCGTCGGCGGCGCTCGCCCGCTACGACACGTACCGGCGTGAACTCCGCGACGACCTCGGCACCGACCCGGGCCCCGGTCTCAAGGCAGCGCACCGGCAGCTGCTGCAGGTCGAGGCACCCACGGTCCGGTACGGGGTGCCGCACGATCCGAATCCGCTCCTGGGTCGGGACGAGGATCTCGCGGCCGTGGCCGGGCTGCTGCACTCCTCACGGCTGGCCTCGATCGTCGGCCCCGGCGGGCTGGGCAAGACACGCCTCGCGCACGCCGTCAGCCGCCAGGCGGAACAGCGGACGGTGCACTTCATCTCGCTCGCCGGAGTCAGCACGGACCACGACGTGGCAGGCGAGGTGGCGTCGGCGCTTGGCGGCGGGTCGGACGCGCCCGCCAAAATCGTCGCCGCACTCGGCACCGACCCCACACTCCTCGTGCTGGACAACTGCGAGCAGGTCGTCGAGGGCACCGCCGACCTGGTGCGCGAGCTGGTGGCCTTGTCCAAGGACCTGCGGGTGCTGGTCACCAGCAGGGCACCGCTCGGGCTGAGCTCAGAAGCGGTCTACCAGCTGCCGCAACTGAGCCTGGCGACCTCCATCGAGCTCTTCGAACAGCGCGCCCGGGCCGCACGCCACCACGTCGAACTCCCGCCCACCGACGTGGCGGAACTGTGCCGCCACCTGGACGGGCTGCCGCTCGCCGTGGAGCTGGCCGCGGCACGGGTGCGGGTACTGACCGTCCCCGAAATAGCCCGCCGCCTCGGTGACCGGTTCGCGCTGCTGCGCGGCGGGAGCCGGGACGCACCCGAACGCCACCGCACCCTGCACGCCGTCGTCGAGTGGAGCTGGAACCTCCTGGAGGAAGACGCCCGGGCGGCGCTGCGGGCACTGTCCGTCTTCCCCGGCGGCTTCACCGAAGAAGCGGCGGAGCACCTTCTCGGTGACGACGGCGACGCGCCGTACCTGCTGGAGCAACTGGTCGACCAGTCGCTGCTGAAAGCCGCTGACACCGCGGCCGGAATCCGTTTCCACATGCTGGAGACGGTGCGGGAGTTCAGCGCCGCCCGACGCGCGACGGCCGGGGAGGAACAGGCGGTCACCGACCGGTTCCTGGACTGGGCACGGAACTTCGGACTCACCAACCACGACGCCTTGTTCAGCCTCGAGCCGCTACGGCACTGGGCGCGGCTGCGCACCGAGCAGGACAACCTCGTGCTCGCCCTGCGCCTCGCCCTCGCCCGCGAGGACCACGCCACCACCGCGGCGGCCGGCGCGGTGCTGGCCGGCGTCTGGCTCACCGACTCCGCGAGCTTCCACCGGGTCCTCACCCTGGCGACCGACACCGCGGCGCCCCTGTCCCACTACCGCCCCGACGCCCGGCACACCGACGTCACCCGCACCCTCTGCGCCATCTGCACCGCCGCCCCCTTCATCGGGTACGGCCCGCCCAGGACACGCCACCTGGTCACCCTGCGCCGACTGCCGCCCGCGAAGCCCGACACCCTGCTGCGCGCACTGGCCGTCGTACTGAGCGCCGTCCCGGACATGCGGCCGCCCGGCTACGAGTCCCTGCAGGAACTGTGCGCGAGCGACGCACCCCTGCTCGCGGGCATCGCCGAATGCGTGGCCAGCTACCTCTGGGAGTACGAACACGAGCCGGAACGCGCGCTGTCCTCGGCTCGCCGCATGCTCGCCATGGTCGACGCCGTACCCAACCCGACCCTCAAGCTGCTCGGCCACTCCCGCAGCAGCGAACTGTGCGCCGACGCGGGCCTCGGCGACGAGGCGTACCAGCACCTCCTCGCCGCGCTGGACACCCTGACGCACCTCAGCGACCAATCCCCCACCACGGGCCTGCGCCGCGGTCTCGTCCTCGCCTGCCTGCAGCGCGGCAATCCGGACGAAGCCGAGCAGTGGCTACGGCGCGTCGAGCAGAGCCAGCCGGACGAGCAGACCTCGGACTTCACCACCGACCAGGCCGCCTGGGCCGAGATCGCGCTCGCCCGCGGCCTCACCGAACTCGGCCTCAAGCAATGGCGAACGGCCGTCGAGCGGATACGCGCCAGCGATTCACCCCCCGCCGATCCCGCCGTGGACGCCTGGGCACAGGCGATCGAAGCCCACGCGGTGGCCGCCCACGCGTACGCAGGACGGCTGGAACCGGTCGCCGGACTCGTGGCCGAACTGGAGGACCGGCTGCTCACGCTGCTCGCCGACGGCTCCCGCCCGCCCGGTGAGGTCCTCACCTACGGCACCCGCGTCCTGGCCCTCGGTCTGGCACGGCTCGCCAAGGGCGACCGGTCCGCGGTACGCCTGCTGGCCCTGGCGGAACGACTGCACGTCTCACAGGTCTTCCAGCCCACGATGTCCCTCGACCGCGCCCGGCAGGCCGCCGAAGACGCCGACGGGGCGGCGTACGCCGACGCGGTGTCGGAGTACGCCGCCCTGAAGCGGGACGGGCTGCGGGAGGCGGCCCGCACGCTCATTTCGGATCGCGGTTGAACTGCGCCATCGACCAGCGGTGGCCGAGCACCGTCAGACCGACGCACCACGCGACCGCGATCCACCCGTTGCTGCCGATCTCCGTGCCGAGCAGCAGGCCGCGCAGGGTCTCGATCGCCGGGGTGAACGGCTGGTACTCGGCGATCGGCTGGAACCAGCCCGGCATCGTGTCCGCCGGGATGAACGCGCTCGAAATGAGCGGGAGGAGGATCAACGGCTGCGCGCTGTTGGCGGCCGCCTCGGCGTTCGGGCTCGCCATGCCGATACCGACCGCGATCCACGTGAACGCCAGCGAGAACATCACCAGCAGCCCGAACGCCGCCAGCCATTCCAAGGCCGAGGCGTCCGTGGACCGGAAGCCGATGGCCACGGCGATGACACCGACCAGGACCACGCTGGCGATGCACTGCAGCACGCTGCCCACCACGTGCCCGATGATCACGGAGCCGCGGTGGATCGCCATCGTACGGAAGCGGGCGATGAGACCCTCGCTCATGTCCATGGAGATGTACACCGCCGCCCCGATGACGGTGCTGCCGATCGTCATCATCACGATGCCCGGCACGATGTAGGCGATGTACTCGGAGCGATCGGCGCCGCCGCCACCGATGCCCGCGCTCATCACGTCGCCGAAGATGTACACGAACAACAGCAGCAGCATGATCGGCGCGAGCAGCAGGTTCAGGGTGGCGGACGGGTAGCGCCGCGCGTGCAGCAGATTGCGGCGCAGCATCGTGTTCGAGTCGCGGACCGCGAGGGAAAAGGCGCTCATCGGACGTTCTCCTTGGACTGGTTGGGGACGGTGGCGGGGGCGGTGAGGGCGAAGAACACGTCGTCGAGGTCCGGGGTGTGCACGGTCAGCTCGTCCGCCTCGACGCCGGCCGTGTCCAGCCAGTCGAGGATGGAGCGCAGCTCGCGCTGGCTGCCGCCGCTGGGGATCTGCAGGGTCAGCGCCTCGTCGTCCCGGGTGACCTCGCGCAGCTGGTCGGCGGCGGACCGGTACGCGTCCGGGTCGGTGAAGCGGAGCCGCACGTGCCCGCCCGGGATGAGCCGCTTCAGCTCCTCCGCGGTGCCCTCGGCGGCGATCTTCCCGTCGTTCAGCACCGCGATCCGGTCGGCGAGCTCGTCGGCCTCCTCCAGGTACTGGGTGGTGAGGAGGACGGTGACGCCGCTGGAGACCAGCTCGCGGATGATCTGCCACATGGTGTGGCGGCTGCGCGGGTCGAGGCCGGTCGTCGGCTCGTCGAGGAAGATGATCCGCGGGTTCCCGACCAGGGTCATGGCGATGTCCAGGCGCCGCTTCATACCACCGGAGTAGGTGGAGGCGGGCTTCTTCGCGGCCTCGACCAGATCGAAGCGCTCCAGCAACTCGGCGGCGACCCGCCGCCCTTCACGCTTGGACAGGTGGTGCAGGTCCGCCATCAGGAGCATGTTCTCCTCGCCGGTGATCAGACCGTCGACGGCGGAGAACTGCCCCGTGACGCCGATCCCGGCACGTACCGCCTGCGGGTCGGCGGCGATGTCGTGCCCACCGACGCGGACCTCGCCGGCGTCGGCGGTGATGAGGGTGGAGAGGATCTTGACGACGGTGGTCTTGCCGGCGCCGTTCGGGCCCAGGAGGGCGAAGACCGTGCCCGCGGGCACGTGCAGATCGATGCCGTCGAGGACCAGCTTGTCCCCGAAGGACTTCCGCAGCCCCGTGGCTGCGATGGCGGATGCGTCGGTCGTTGTCATCATGCGACGGAGTCTGCGGGGCGCCGCGTTCAACGACCTTTCAGCGCGGTTTCACCAGCCCCCGCGAGCGGCAACGCGGTGAAATGCGCTGGTCAGCGCAGCGACTGCGTCAGGTGAGGGCCCCGCCGGGGAGCCCCGCCGGCTCGGGACAGCGCACCGGCGCAAGAGTGGGGCCAGAACGCCTCGAAGAACTGCGTAAGGCCCCCATCAGCATCGATGGGGGCCCGTACGCAACCGGTGCACGTCAGGAGTTCCGGTCAACTCGTCCAACTGGTTCACGCCGCAGCGTCGAAGGCAGCCCGCAACCCGACGCCGCCGGCGGTTCGCGGCCGCGGGACGCGCTCCGCGAACACCGACAGGCGCAGCACGCGGTAGCGGGCGATCCCGACGAGCGCGGTGGCCGACAGGTACACCGTCTGCTGCAGGACGAGCCCGGCGCCGGGGCGGAGCGCGGTCAGTGCGCCGACTGCGGCCGACGTGACCAGCCAGCCGGCGGCGACGGTGGCCGCGCTCTTCACGTGGCCTGCCAGGCCGGGCCGCCCCTGGCCGAACGAGACCCGGGCGTGCAGTTCGGTGGCGACCACGGTCGAGGCGAGGGTGGTCAGTACGTTCGCCGCCATCCACGGGATCCACTGCGAGAGCAGCACCAAGGCCGCCGAGGCCGCCAGGGTGACCCCGCAGCCCAGCCCTGCGAAGCGCACGAACGCCGCCGCGTGACGGCGGATCAGTCGCAGGCCGTTCATGGTGGTCCCCTCCCCGGTCGCTACCCCTCGCGGGGCCGTCGTCGTCATGCCGCAGAGCGTGGCCGACCCGCCGTTCACCGCCGTTTCACGGCGTTTTCAGGGGCGCCGACGGCAGTGAAACCGGTACGGCGACACGCGGCCCGTCGCGGCCACAGGCAGTGGGTCGGCATGCCCGGCGATGCGCAACGCGCACCGGTGGGGGCGGGGCAGTATCGGGTTCCAAATGCCGGATATATTCGCACGGCCGTTCGCCCGACCCTCCATGAGGAGCGCTGTTCCGTGGACTCGCAGCACCCGTCGTACCCGTCGTCGCTCACCCCGACGCCCGTGCCATCGCAGCCTTCGCGGCCATCGCTCAACAAACTCGCGGTCGTGGCCCTGGTGTTCGGGCTGCTGGTCTTCGTGCCGGTGGTCGGCATGGTGGTGGGGGCCATCGCTCTGACACAGATCAAGGACACGCGCGAGCGGGGCAAGGGCCTGGCCGTCACCGGACTGGTCCTCTCGGCCTTGAGTACGGCGGTCATCGCCGTCGTCCTGGCCGGCAGCGCGTTCACCGCGTTCGTGACGGGCGTCGACGAGGGCGTCAAGGAACGGTCGCGGAGGCGTCGGACGCGTCGGGGAACACCGAGGCGTGATCAGCCCGGGCTCGTAGGCGAGGGCGGGGCGGAGCGCGGCCGGCCCCTTCGACGCCAGGAGGCGGTGCCTCCCTCCCGGACACGGCGGCGGAATCCGGCCAGTTGTTCGAAACGGATTGCCCGCACGGGCACCAGCTGTCACCGTCGTGCGCGGCCGCCCGGCGGCCACTCGACCCGGTCGCTCGTCAGATGATCCGTCGAAGGAGTCCTCCGCAGTCATGAGAAGCCTCTTACACCTCCCTGCCCCGGGCGCCGGACCCGGCTGGCGCGCCCGGATCGTGAGCCTCGCGGCCACCGCGGCGATCCTCGTGGCGGCCACCCTGATGGGCGCCGGCCCGGCGATGGCCGCGCCGGCGCCCATCAAACTCACCTCAGCCTCCTGCCCGACCGATATCGTCCAGGGCCAGGTGAGCGGTTGCGTCACCGAACTGCAGAACCTGCTCAACGCCCACGGGGCGGGCCTCACGGTGGACGGCGACTTCGGGCCTAACACGCTCTACGCGGTCCGTGAGTTCCAGGCCGCCACCGCGATCGCCGTGGACGGCCGGGTGGGCCCCCAGACCAAGAGCAAGCTGTACGCCACCGGGGGCACGGCGCCCGCTCCGGTCAACCTCACGTCCTCCTCGTGCCCGGCGAACATCGTGCAGGGCAGCAAGAGCGGCTGCGTCACCGAACTCCAGCGCCTGCTCCGCCACTTCGGCTACGCGGTGAGCGTGGACGGCGACTTCGGGCCGGAGACGTACAGCGCGGTCCGCAGCTTCCAGTCCTCGCACGGCCTGTCGGTCGACGGCGAGGTCGGCCCGAACACCAAGCGGGAACTGTACGACACCGACGAGGCGCCGTCGACCGGCCTGGACCTGCGGTCCTCCTCGTGCCCGTCCGTCATCCTGGAGGGCCAGACCGGCGGCTGCGTCGCGACCCTGCAGGCGCTGCTCAACGGCAAGGGCCAGCACCTCGACGTCGACGGCGAGTTCGGTCCCCTGACCCTGACGGCCGTGAGGTCCTTCCAGTCCTCGCACGGCCTGTCGGTCGACGGCGAGGTCGGCCCGAACACCAAGAACGCCCTGTACTCCAACATCGGCGGTGGCGGCGGCAGCGGCGCCCCCGCGCCGATCAACCTGAACTCCGCCTCGTGCCCGACCGACATCGTCAAGGGCCAGCGCAGCGGCTGCGTCACCGAACTGCAGAGCCTGCTCAACCACCACGGCGCCGATCTCGCCGTCGACGGCGACTTCGGGCCGATGACCGACAGCGCGGTGCGGGACTTCCAGGCCGAGAAGGGGCTCGCGGTCGACGGCAGGGTGGGCCCGAACACCAAGGCCGCCCTGTACGGCGCGGTCACCCCGCCCACGTCGCCGCCGCCCGGCGGCGGCTACGCCAAGCTCCTCGAGGTCGCCGCCGCCGAGGTCGGCACGGTCGAGGGCAGCGCCCGGGCGAACAGCTACGGAGTGTCCGTGGGGCTCTCCCTGTCCACCAACAACTACGCCTGGTGCGCGACGTTCGTCAGCTGGGTGGCCAGGCAGACGGGTGCCACCTCCTACCGCAACAGCTACGTCTCCGGCTGGGTGAAGCAGGCCCGGGCCGGCAACTACCACCTGTCGGTGACGACCAACCCGCAGCCCGGCGACATCGTGGCCTTCGACTGGAACGGCGGGAGCAACTTCAACGACGGCCAGGAGCACATCGGCATCGTCCGGACGGTGAGCGGCGGTTCCTCCTTCACCACCGTCGAGGGCAACACCGGCAACCCGGGCGGCGGCAAGGACGGCGTCTACGTCAAGAACCGCGGCACGAACCTGGGGTACGACGTGGTCTTCATCCGGGTCCGCTGACCCAGGGCACGTACGGAAGCGGTGCCGCACCCGCGACCCCGACCCCGGGTGCGGCACCACTCCGCGTCGGGGTCGCGCTCGGCCCCGGTGGCGGGTTCGCCGTCGGAGGCGTGCTGGGGCGTCAGCTCGCGCCGGTGTCCCGAAACGCAAGAGGACTTGAGACAGCCTGGACACTCATCACGTACCACTGCCTGGGCGATGGTCCACGCAGGTACAAGTGCCGGCCTCGTCCGATGGGACGTGCGTATCGCTTGAGGGGCGAGCCGTTTGGAAGGGTGAGACAAGCCTCCTCGACCAGTAGGGCCTCGTGTTCTGTCATGCGGCAACGATGCAGGCGATCAGGCTGTCGACGGCCACCGAGCATGACGATCTGCTCTCCGTGGACGGCCAGGCCTGCGGGAGCGACCACGGGGGTCTTCCGCAGTCGAATCTCGCCGTTGGTCCGGGCCTCAAGCAACGGGAAGGTCGGGTAGTAACTGGCCCAAGCGACACCATCGTCAACGTTGAAGGCATAGACCGTATCGATGTGTTCGATGCCCTCCGGAGGCGTGTACCGCCACTCGTGGTTGCCTCCGCTGTCCCAGCGCACCAGGCCCGCGGAGCTGATGGGATCGTTGTAGACGCCTTCGTCGAAGTAGGCACTCCATATTCGGTGCCGCCGGTCTGCCATCACGTACTCGACAGCGCGCCCCATGGCGAAGCTGCGGCGGCGTCGCCCGTCCATGCCGTAGATCTGCGCGTTCCGATCCCCCGCGAGGCTGTGCCCTTGCACGACGACCCGGCCATTGGGCAGCGCGTCCACGTGGGTGACACGCAGGCTCATGTCGTGCAGAAGCTGTTCCCTGACTGCGCCGCCGTTGTTGATGACCAGAAGCGCTTCGTACGGACGGGTACGGGGCTGAGGAGAGCGCCCGCCGTACGGACTTGGACGGAGTTCCGCATCGGGGCAGATCAACCAGAGGGCTCGGCCCCAGGCGTCCACTGTGGTCGCCAAGACGTTTCGGTGGTTGTACTGCCGAGGCAACAGTGCGTGGGGACGCAGTGCCACCTTCCTCAAGAAATCACCTCACGGGCAAATGAACAGGACCGCACAGCCGGACGCCCGCGCGCTGACCGACATCCTGCGTACCGACATCAGCACCCGCCGCCCCCTGCCCGCAGACAGCGAGCTCACCCACCCCGGCTGCCGGTACATGCCAGCCCGAGTATGGGCGGCGGCCCGATAACGTCGGGTGCTATGACCGACTGGACTGGGGTACGCGAGCGGGTTCTGGCTCTGGCCGCGATGCCTGGCAGTGACAAGGTGTTCGGAGCCATGGGGCACGGCTTTGCGCTGGATGTACCTCTCTCGGCCACCGAGGTGACCGAGCTCGAAGCGTGGTTGGATGTTGAGCTTCCCGAGGACTATCGCTCGTTCCTGATGCACGTCGGAGCGGGCGGAGCCGGCCCGGCTTACGGCGTATTTCCGGTGCGGCGCGGGGACTCCGGCGGCTGGCGTTGGGTCGGCGACGTCCCTGAGGAGGTCGAGCCGGGCATGCTCGCTGAGCAGTTTCCGGGAGGGGCGGATCCGGTGGCAGCAGCAAGGATCCTGGCTGAGCAGCCGTTCAGGGAGGAGTTCGACGACCTCGCCGATCTCGACGCAGCCCTTGAGGTGTGGGAGGAGCGTCTGGCCGAGGTGCAGTACAACCCGCGCTTCACTGCCGGGGCGCTCTGCCTGTGTGACGAGGGCTGCGGGCTGATGGTCTGGCTGGTCGTCACGGGCTCGGAGCGCGGACGAATGTGGCGTGACCCGCGCAGCGACGGCACGGACCTGCATCCGATGCGCGGCGCCGACGGCTCTCCGCTGGACTTCGCTGCTTGGTACCTGGGTTGGCTCACTGCCGCCGAGGCTGTATGCGGCCTGGACCGATAGGAAGGAATCCGCTGTCGATCTCGGTCGGCGTGACTCTGTGTCTGTCGCCCGGTTGGATCGTCCGCTGGCCGTGCGTGCGTGGAGACAGGACTCCTGCACAGCTCGTGGGTGTTCGCGTCACGAGCCGTTCCGCCGCAGGCCGCAGCACCGCATGCATTGCATCGGGACGAAGACGAAGATGCCACTCGCCAAGGGTGTCGACGTGACCAGCGATGCTCCCGTCTGCGGAGGATTGGCGCTATCCAAGCGGGAGGGCGACGGCCGGCCGGTCAGCCGGTGGCTGTGGAGGTTTGTCACGGCACCGGTCGACGAGGTGCCGCCGGTGTATCCGCCGTAAGAACGAGGGGGAATGCCGCGACGCAGACGGCGCAGCCGGGTCAGCAGGGTCGCCGCGGCAACCCGGTAGCCGACGTTCGCGGCGGACCCGGTCGTGATCGTGACCGCGCTACCGGAGTCAGGGCAGGGATTCCTGGCGCTTGCCCAGCTCACAGAAATCCTGCTCGGGGAGTCGTCCCGTTGCGGACCTAGAATCACGGGTCGCAGGGACCGCAGTGTCCGCCGTCACGATGGGTTCGCCGGGAGGAGGGCAGGGAGGTTGGGCCACCATGAGGGGTGTGCTCGCACCACATCGCACAGCACCGGGCTACTTTCCAGAGTCCCTCGGCAAAATTCTTCCCAGGGCTCGGTGCTGGTGCTGTCGGGGATCTTCTGGTGGACGTGTATGCCGCTACTCATGACGTCAGCGAGCAGTTCGGCGATGGTGACGATCGCGTCGCGCTCATCCGATTGCTCGGGCAGTGGCTTGCTGTCGTAGAAGTGCCCGCGTGAGCCGATCCGTTCGAGCATCAGGATGTGCACCTCACGCAGCGACCGGAGCACCATGTCATTGGCCGAGACGGCAGCCACCGCATTGCTGATCCTGGTTTGCTCTGTGGCCGCCCGGGTCTGCTCGGCGGCGGCCCGGGTCTGTTCGGCTGCTGCCTTCGTCTGTTTGGCCAGGTAGAAAACGGACCACGCGGACATAATGAGCGCCAGTGCGGCCACGAAGGAGCCCACCGCTTCAGCCGATATCTCACCCATGACGCTCCCGTGCTCCCCTCGGCAGTGGCGGGACTGTACCGCAGCAGACCTCGGTCGCGGGCAGGGAATCTCCTTGAACACCCTTATATCTCCGAGCAGTTCAAGGTCCCTCTTCTGCCGGTCAACCGGCGCGACCGTCCCTCTACGCCTGCCCGTCAGGCATCATCCTGAGCATGACAGGAGTGAAGCAAGATCAGCTGTCACGTCAATGGGACGAGTTCAGGAGCTTGCGGTTTCCTCCGGGCTTCATCCGTCGCGAGCCCGAGGGGGAGTGCATTGGCGATGATGGACACGATGCTCGCCGGCTGCGTCTCCGTAGTGATGAAGCGTCCCCTGGACGAATGGCGCCGCGAGGTCCTGCAACGGCGCATCGCGGTCCTGAGGAGGATCCTCCCGCCCATCGATGATGACGAGTACGCGACCAGATACTTCACCCACGTGCTTCAGACGGCCGTGCTGACAGCCGAACTCGACGACGCTCGGTGCCACTAGCATCGCCAGCGCGTGCCACAACCGTGCCACATCGTGCGGACAACCACGGTCAACGACGGTTCCTCGCAGTCGCGCTGCACCGCCGACATGGCGACTCTGCAAGGTAGCCCCGACCAGCACATTCTCCGAAAGCCTCACCACCAGGCCTACAAGGCAGTGGTTCCCAAGAATCGCAGCCGCCGTCGATCGGCCGTGCCTCACAGCTCCGCGAGGACCTCCGCGACGGCGCGGCGTCCCAGTTCCGCCATGGCGGGGTTGGTGACGCGGTAATAGTCGATGCAGCCCACGAAGGTGAGTGCCCAGCCCCGGCCGCGGGCCCAGGTCGCGTCGTCGAAGCCGACCGCGTCGCGGAAGGCCGGCCGTGTCCGCGCGGAGAGCAGGGTCCACGCCGGGATGGCGTCGCACGCCGGGTCGCCCGTACCGGCGGTGCCGAAGTCGATCACGGCACGGAGCCTGCCGGCGTCGACCAAGATATTGCCGGGGATGAGATCGCCGTGCGCCCAGCGGGGCGGGCCGTCCCATTTTGGCTGGGCGAGGGCGTCCTCCCAGGCGGCAAGGACGGCTCGTGCGTCGATGACGTCCGCCGCCTTCGCGGTCGTCTCCCGGACGAAGGGGTCCCAGGCCCGCAGCGGCCCGCCGCGGTAGCCCGTCGGCGCGCCGCTGGTGTCGGCCGTACGCAGCGCCGCGACGAACTCGCCGAGGTCCACGGCGAATCCGAGTTCGTCGCGGGTCTCCTCCCCCGGGTGCGTCCCGTCGATCCAGCGGCCGACCGCCCAGCGGAACGGATATCCCTCCCCCGGCTGTCCCTGGGCGATCGGTTCGGGTACGGCGATGGGCAGGACGGGAGCGAGCCGCGGCAGCCAGTCGTGCTCGAACCCGACCTGCCCGACGGCGCCCTCGATCCGGGGCAGGCGGACCGCCATCTCGTCCCCGAGCCGGTAGATGGCGTTGCTGGTGCCCGCCGAGGGCACCGCCTCGATTCGCAGGTCAGCCCATCGCGGGAACTGCCGTGCCAGCAGCCGGCGCACCAGCGCGGCGTCCGTCCGTATCTCGTTCGCGTGCATCATCACCCGGGATCGTAGCCCCGCCGCCGGCGGGGCTGCGCGGGACCCGGCGTCCTCGTACGGGGTTGTGGACATGCCTGTGGCCCACCACTGGAGCGGGCCCCAGATGCACTCATGGTTGCCGGATGCGGCAAGCACGGAAGGCTCCTCAGCGGAGTACGGTGGACGAACCGAAGGCATTCCGTACCCCGGCTTCCGTGCCGGCGTCGTTTTCGGCGAATGCCTAGCCGGGCCAGTGAACGCATGGGCTTGATCCTTGATCACACGACGCACGATGAATCCCTCGCGCCTGATGACGTACGACTCTCCCTGAAGCCGGTCACCGCCGCCCCGGGTCCCCTCGACGGAGCCTGGTGGCCCCGCTCACGCGATCTGGCGGCGGAACTCTCCGCACTTACGGCCACTCCGGACGCGCCATGGGGGCGGATCGCCCGTGTCGCCGTGAACCCGCACTTCTGGCCGGCCGTCCCCCGGAGGGTGGCCGTGGCCGGGCACGTGGTGCCCGTCGATTGGTTCACAGCGGACCAGGACCCTCGCAAGCTCCTGCTGCTCTCCCGCGACACCGGACGCTGGGACCTTCTGATCATTCCGCCGGAGACGGACTCCGACACCGCCGCCCGTTTGTTGTCCGCCGCGGCCGATCCCCGCATCACCGCCACCGCCGGCCGCTTGTTGGCAGTGGAGCGCTCACACGTGGCAGGAAGCATATGAGGGTCTCGGACGCCGCCGTCACCACTGCTCTCGCTGATGCCGCGAGCACCCTGAGAGCACTCATGAATCATCTGCGCGACACCCAGCACGGCGGAACACACGGTTACGGCCCGCGCCTCCCGGTCGGGACCGTACCGACCACACCGGCGACGCCGGCACCGCCTCTCGTCAGGCACGACCGCCGTGACCACCGCGACGGGGGCCGTGGGCGACTGCGCCCGTCCCAACGCCGCCGGTCCGGCCGAGCACGGGTGTGAGATGCATCGGCGTCGGCAAGTGCACGGCGGTCCGAGCTGATGCGGCGCTCCAGGTCGGCGGCGAAGGGCTGGTGGACGGCGCCGAAGCCGTAGATCCCCCAGGGGGCGCCCCTTGTTCGGGGCGCCCCCTGGAAGTCTTCCTTCCTCAAGGCGATGAGGATGGGGCTTCTCTCAGTCCTGGCAGGTCATTTGGAAGCTCCATGCCAACTCGTCGTCGTCCGGTTCCTTCCACGACGGCGGCTTGGCGTGGCAGTGGCTGCCGTGCTCATCATCGTCGTACTCGTCGCCGTCCTCGTGCTTGCCGTCGTGGTCGTACTTGCCGTCGTGGTCGCGGTGGTCATGAAGGCCCGGACCGCCGGGGAGGCCGGGGTAGCCGGGGAAGCCGCCGGGGTAGCCGGGGTAGCCGGGACCCCCGGGAGGACCTTCAGGACCGGCCGGGCCGGCGGGACCACTCGGACCGGCAGGACCGGACGGGCCAGCCGGGCCGGCAGGACCACCAGGTCCGGCGGGTCCAGCAGGACCGGCAGGACCGGCAGGACCGGCAGGACCGGACGGGCCAGTGTCACCAGGAGCACCAGAGGGACCGGCAGGACCCGAGGGACCGGCAGGACCGGAGGGGCCGGCAGGACCGGAGGGGCCGGCAGGGCCGGTCGGGCCGGTGTCACCGGGAGCACCAGAGGGACCGGCAGGACCGGACGGACCGGACGGACCGGACGGACCAGTGGGTCCAGTCGGGCCGGTGGGACCGGTGGGACCAGCCACACCGCAGGTCGGGACCGTGATGTTGTCCCTGATCAGGGTGACCTCGCCGTTTCGCGCCAGCAACCGGCCCGCGATCGCCGCGTCGGAGCCCACGGTGATGTCCGTCAGGGCCATGATGGTGCCCTTGAAGTCGGCATTGGTCCCGATGGTGGCGGAGCTGCCCACCTGCCAGAACACGTTGCAGGCCTGCGCTCCGTTGATGAGCCGGACGGTGCTCCCCACGTTCATGACCAGGGTGGAGCCGACCTGGAAGATGAAGACGGCGTTGGGGTCGCCCTGTGCGTCGAGAGTGACCGTCCCGTTGACGGCGAGATCCAGCGCCATCCCGGCGCGGACTGCGGTGCCCGCTAGCGTTTGCCCGCCTGCCGGATGCTCTCGTCCAGCGCCGCCATCAGATCCACGGTCGGTACCCGGTCTTTCGGCTCCTGCAGCCCCGCGCCGGTCATCTTCGCGACCACCAATTGCTCAAGCGCCGCCGCGTGATTCGTGTAGCTCTCCGATATTGACCCCTGCGAGCTGGCCCATCAGCAGTTCTGCGAGCTCCAGCTCCCGCTCGGTCACCGGCGCCGCCAGGGACAGGTCATCTGGTTCGCGGATCTCCTCCGGCCACAGCAGCGCTCCGACCCAATAGGGACGGGAGTAGAGCACCGGATCGACATCGCGCTCGTCGACGAAGCCGAGGACGTCGACGGTGCGCTTGATCGGAAGGGGGAGCGCGGCCAGGTCCTCATCGAGGAGCACGACGGTGCGTCCGTCGGAGCGCTCCCAGCCGCACGCGATCCCCGACTGCGGAACCTCCACGTCCTCGTGCTCACAGACCCTCCGGTGCCGGATGCGGGCTCCGTCGCTCGCGTGGACCTGGTGGAATCCGGTGTCGTGCTCCAGTCCAGATCGCGTGCATGCCGACAGCGTGAGTGACGGGGCAGTTCGATGCCCGGTGGGATACTCCGGCACAGTGATCACGACGTGCCCGCGAGCCTGGCTGTGGCCGGGTCTCCAGCGCTCTGGAGCCCGTTCCGGCGCATCCTGATACGGCGGGCCCGTCGGCCTCCGCCCTGGCTGACGGGCCCGCTCACTCTCCTCAGCCCTTGATCAGCGGACGAGGCGGATGGCATCCGGGTTCCACCAGTAGGTGTGCCAGTACACGACAGGGAAGCCGTCGCCCTCCAGGAACGCCACCTTCACCTGGACCGCGTGCCGCCCGTCCCGGTACCGGATCTTGTGCCAGACCACGCCGTCATGCCACTGGCCGCCCACGCGGACCTGAACCCGCGGCTGCAGTCCCGGCTCGAGGCTCTCGTACTTCGGGATCCGGTCCGGCGGGACGTCGCCCCGGCGGATGCGGACCACGTCCCCGTCGAGGAGCTGCTTCGGCAGCGCAGGCCACAGCAGCACGTGCACGGCCACCCTGCCGTCGGGGGGCTCGCGGCGCTCGGTCACCGCACCGCGGTACAGGCGGCCGTCGAGCTGGAAGCCCACGCCCTGCCGGCGGTACTCCGGGACGGGCTCGACGTACACGGGAGGTTCCGCGTACCGGGCACAATACGGCTCCGTGAGCCTCCACTACGAAGTCGTCTTCGCCTGCCTCCTCCGCGACGACACGCCTGATGCGGTCCTGGACGCCCTGCGATGGCACCTCGGCCTGACCCCTGAACGCCCGGCAGGACTCGACGGGGAGGAGCACACATATCCACTGCTCTCCTCGGATCCGGACAGCCGCCTGCCCGGAGGTGATTTCGCGTCCCTACGGCGCCAGTCCTGGGGCTTCACGGCCAGTGGTGAGCGCCACGTCTGGGGGCTGTTCAGCCGCAACCTCTGGCTCGACGACATGATGGCTGACCTCGTCCCCATCCTGGACCTGCTCGCACCTCACGTCGAAGAACCTGGCTACGGCGGGCACTTCCGCGAGGAATTCGACGCCGCGCCGACCGTCTTCACTTTCCACGCGGGCACCCACGGGCCGCTGAAGCTCTGACGCCACCCCCATCGGACAAGCAGCACCGCCGACCGTCCTGTTCGCAGTTGCGCGCTGTTGTCGGCGTACAGGTTGGCGTACGCCCGCTCGTCCCGCACCCTGACAGTTGGATCGGCGTACCGCACTGAAGTACAGCAACCACAGCGACCAATCCCGTCCTTTGGCGTCCTCCTAGAGCAGCAGCACCGCCGGAATGACCGTCCGCGACCGATCTACATGGAGCTACGGATCGAGGGGCGTCGTTGCAGCTACGAGTCGTGTCGGCGGGCAGGACTGCGGGTGATGAGCCAGTAGGCGAGGGCCGCCGGTGGGCAGAAGCACAGCAGTAGGATCAGTACCTTTGAGTCCGTTCGGCCGAAGCCCGGCCGGATGCCTTCACCTCCGCCGGTAGATCGGCGGTGATGGCGCCGAGTTGCGCGGCGGTGGCTGCCTGGTAGGCGTCGGCCACGCGTTCTTCAAGCTCGGACAGGGTCAGTCGGCCGGCCGCGTAGTGGTCTTTCAGCCGCTCCACGGCATCATCGCGCTCCGGGTCCGAGATTTTGAGCGCAGGCCGGTCTTGAGATTCTTCAGCGTGGGTCATCTTGGCCTCCAGGCGATGGCGCGTTGCCGGATGGACGATCGTGCAGGTCGATCACCGCGACGACGACTCGGGTCCAGACGCCGGGTGCGTCGTGGTTTCCGAACCGAGAGGCAAGCTCATCAATGTGTCCGCGTAGCTCGGCAAGTGCCTCGTCGGTAAGCCGCAGGGCACCGCGATGGAGGTCGACCTCCCTCCGCCGGCCAACTTGTCTGGCCTGGCATGCGGCGTTGATGTCGGCGACCTCGGCCGGCGTTGTCACCCCAGAAGGCCGAGTCCGCATCGCTGTAGATCAAGGTGGCGTCCCTCGTTGCCAGCAGGATCTCGGCCAGCTCGGGATGCTGGTCGTACTTGGTGCGCAGCAGGCCGGTCATGACGGCGGTGCGTGCATGTTCCCAGCCCTTGCGGCGTGGTGTCCCGGTCGCGAGCTTGCGTGCTGTCGCGGCGGTGTCCGCTGTCGTGATCGCGGCGCGAACCTCTGGATCAGAGACCGACAGGGCCCAGTAGGCGTGGGCGACCGAGGGGTAGCTGACCTTCCCGACGGTGATCGGGGCGGGATAGTCGTTGCGCAGGCCGACCTGGCCGGGGTCGGTCATCGGCTTGTTCGGATACGAGTGGTACAGATGCACCGCCGGAGCGTGCGGAGCGGTCGGTCCGTCTGCTGGGATGCGGGTGTGCCGCTCGGCGATCCGGCGGGCCCGGTCCTCGAAGTACGCGAGGGCACTGTCGTAGGCGTCCTGTGTGACCGGCGGGTCGATCGGCACGTAGGTCTCACCTCCGGGCCCCGCCACCAGCACGCGCAGCGGCCAGTCCTTGCTGTCCATGTCGCCCAGCGCGTAGCGGCGCTGTGAGATGGGGATGGCCAGGAACGCGGTGCGGGCCGCGGCCCGGTTTGCCTCTGTCCTATCGGCGAGGAAAGTGTCGACGGCGGCCAGACAGCGGCCGGTCGAGTCAGGCCGTCCGTTCAGCTTGTCGATGGTGTCGCGGATTTCGGCGACCAGCAGGTCAGGGGTGAGCCAATTTCGGGGCTCGCTGAACTTCCAGGACGCCAGCTCGTGCGCGGATGCCTGAGCACCCTCCGGGAGGCTCGTGGCCACCCAGCCGGTCCGGAGCTTCTCCTCGAACTCCTCGATGGTGTTCAGGCCCCAGCAGTCGATGAGTCCGTCGGCATAGATGAAGAGGTCGGTCAGGAAGTACTGGCCGTTGCGGACGAAGGCGTGCCGCCAGGTTCCGGGTATGCGGACGCCGTCCGCGGTGCGATACGTGATCCGGTTGCCGATCATCTGGTGATTGTGTCGGAGCCGCACCGGCTGATCGAGCCAGAGCTAGGGATCAGAAGGTCTCTGACATCGACTGCTGCGACTTTAAGCCTGCTCGCCGTTGCCGTGGACTGGCACTTCGCTCCGCCGACGACCCAAGGCGCCGCTGCCATGCTGGCGTGCCACTTCCGTGCCGCATTGGGCGGTCGGTCACGGCCAACGACGGTGCGCATCGGTCGCGGTTACCCACCCACCTGGGTACTCCCCATCTGCCCTGAGGTCTGCGCGTCTTCCCGAAGTCCACCACCAGGTTTACAGCGCAGTCGTCCCTGACGCGCGAGCGCCCTCCCGGGCCGTCCTGGGGCCGTGGAAGGGCGCTCAGTGATGACCAACGCTGACGAGTGTCAACAGTTCAGCAGCAGGTCAGGACGCTCATCATTCGGACAGCCGCAGGTCGCGGCCGCCTGTGGTCAGTTGCGGCTGTGCAGATCACGCGGCGTTGAGCTGAGCGGCCAGGAACACCGCTGCCACCGAGGGGCGGACCGCGTACGTTGCGCCCGCGCTCCCCTCAGGAGCCTCCCACCAGTAGAACGGAAGCCGCCGCCCACTGTTGCTGTGTCCCTTGCTCATCCCGGACAGCACCCCTGCCACGCGTCGCGCCGGATCACTCTCGTTCGGCCCGCCCAGGGCCTGGTCCACCAACTCCGTGCAGTGGATCATCCGGCCTGGGTTGCACAGCAGGTGCTGGAGCACCCGCCGGGCCTGCGGCGCGAGTTCGGCCAAGAACATCGCGGCGCGCTCCAAGTCCTCCGGACCCCATTCCGAGGCTCCGTAGTGCCCCTCTTCACCAGAGTGCTTGGCCCATCGTGGATCAGCGTCGGTCAGATACGCCGTCATGTCCGCCCCCAACAGTTCACCCCTCACGTGTGTGCCGTTCGCACCGTGCAGATCCGCCAGGACACTGCGTGTCGCATCCGTGTCGAAGTTCTACCGGCAAGCAGCTCAGCTGAGGAAGAACCACAGATCAAGGAGAACGGGACGCGGCCCCAGAGCCCCTTCTTAACAACTGGTCCAGCGGCCCGGGAAGGCCGACGCTACGGTGTCGGAGGCCGGCAGTAGTCTCCGCGCATGGCAACCAGACCGTCCACGACATGGCGCGACGAGGTCGCGCGAAGCGACTCCACGGAGCTCTACTCCCCCGGCATGCTGCAGGCCACCGACGCCGCGCTGGCCTCATTTGAGGAAGAGGCACGTGCTCTCGGCAGCGCATCCGACGAGCCCGTACTTGCCGCCGTGGAGCGCGTCGTGCAGCAACTGAACGTCCTCGATGAGAAGCACGGGGCGTACTGCACCATCGAGCGAGAGGACCTCTGCGAGTACATCGATGACGTCCTCGTCGAGCAAGGTGTCGACGTCTCGGCGCTCCTGGCCCGCCAGGACATGGAGGAGTTGACCGAACGGTGGCGTGACTGGTGAGTCAGGCGACGGTGCAGCTTGGGTTGGCCGAACGTAAGGCGCTCAATCGGCCCGCCGCGGCCACCGGCGCCGGCGACGACGAGACCGAGCGAAAGTCGGTCCTCGGCAAGGTCTGACGCCGAACGAACTCAAGCGCCTGGGGCAGGGTAGGCGCCCCAAGTGCCTCCAACGTCACCCGAAGAATCCCGAGGGGATGTACGGCTCCGGTGGCCGCATTCCGCGGAGGCAGACCCAGCCGGAGGTGCTGAGTTCCAGTCCGGCGGTCAGCCCCACATCCACGGCCCACTGCTGCTCGGCCGTCACATTGGCGACCTTTGCCGGGGAACCCTCGGGCAGGCTCAGTAGTGCGGCCGTGAGCAGCCGGGTCGCCAGGCGGCGGGAGGTAGCGGCGAGCAGCCGTACGTTCCCGTATTTGTCGATGTAGCAGTAGCCGCTTCCGGCGAGGTCGTCCACGACCAACAGGGGGCACTCGGTGAGCAGTTGGTCGTGGTCGGGGCCGTGCGCGCCGCCCCGGGTGCGCCGGTCCACGGAGTCCATCAGGTCGCGGTGCTTGGCCGAGCCCTCGTGCACCGCCCCGTCCGGCGCCGGCAGGTCGCCCTTGCGGACGGCACCTTCCAGGCGCATCGCCGGGTGCAGCGCGAAGCCCGCCCGGCGGTAGACCGCCGCCGCCCGCGGGTCGGGGGAGCTGCAGATGATGCCGCGCAGGCAGCCGCGCCCGTACGCCAGGGCGGCGGCGAGCAGTTCGCGCCCGACCCCCTGCCGCTGCGCGGAGGGCAGCACGGCGAAGAGCGACAGCCCCCACGTCCCCTCGCGGCGCGTCGACATGGCGATCCCGAGCGGCATGCCGGAGGTCTCGTCCACGGCCAGCCAGCAGCCACCGGGGTCGGTACGCGCGACGTACCGGTTGCGCCGCCGCAGCAGAGCGCCCAGCTCGGGAGGCATCTCCTCGGGCGGGCCGCCACCGGGCAGGGCATCGGAGGCGCCGAACGCGGCGGCGGCCACGACCGCTATCGCCTCGGCGTCCTCGTCGGTGTCGCGCAAGGGGCGAAGGATCATGCGCCCATCCTGCCCCTACGGCAGGGCGAGCATCCGCTCCTGATCCGAAGAGCGCCTGGGGACCCGAAAATTTCAGTTGATCAGGACCCTGGCGCATGAATACTGGCTGTCGTCTCCGTTGATCCGGCCTGCTGGCGACGCGACGTTCGCATTGGACTGGGGAAAGGGCCTGCGAGAATGACCATGCACGATGACCAAGTGGATGTGACCACCGACATCGTTGCGGCCCTGATCCAGGAACAGTTCCCTCAGTGGAGCGGCAAGGCGATCCGGCTCCAGTCGTCGACCGGGACGGTCAACGCCATCTTCCGCATCGGGGACGACCTCTCCGCGCGTTTCCCGCTGCGTCTGACCGATGCCGCTGAGGCACTGGCGGTACTGGAACGGGAAGCCCAGGCGAGCGCGGAGCTGGCACAGGTGTCTCGGTTCCCCGTTCCGGAACCCGTCGCCCTGGGAAAGCCTGGAGCGGGTTGCCCCATGCCGTGGTCGGTCCAGACATGGCTGCCGGGAACAGTCGCCTTCGATGCCGACCCGAGTGGGTCGGACGCTTTCGCCGAGGACCTTGCGGCCTTCATCGCAGCCCTGCGGGGCGCCGAGACGCGAGGGCGGCGTTTCAGCGGCGAGAACCGTGGCGGCGTTCTCGCTGACCACGACGACTGGATGGCGAAGTGCTTCGAGGCGAGCAAGGGGCTGCTCGATGTGCCCCGGCTGCGCCGAGTGTGGCGCCAGCTCCGGGAGTTGCCACGCACGGCTGCCGATGTGATGAGCCATGGCGACCTGATTCCCGGCAACGTACTGGTCGCGGGAGACCGGCTCAGCGGCGTACTCGACACCGGTGGCTTCGGCCCGGCCGACCCGGCGCTGGATCTGGTCAGCGCCTGGCACCTGTTGCAACCGGGCCCACGGGAAGTGCTCCGGCGGACACTGGCCTGCGACGATCTGGAGTGGGAGCGCGGCAAGGCCTGGGCCTTCGAACAGGCGATGGGGCTTGTCTGGTACTACGTCGAGAGCAATCCGACGATGAGCAGAATGGGGCGCCGGACACTCGACCGCATCCTGGAGTCGACGAAGTGATGTCGCCCCGATCGTAGGCCGTACAAGGTGGCCCCGAGCGTCCCGAGGATCCTTCTTCGAACCCTGTCGAAGGCGATGCGACGCTTGCGTCGTCCACTATTCCGCCCGCGTGCTTCATGGTCAGAGGCCCTGGAACGCCGCAGCGCCCGGGGCTCTTCCAACCGCCGACCCGGTCACGGCTGCTCCGGAGGTCATGGGGGCGGTGTCGACGCGGAAGTCTCCGTTCCGTAGTCCGAGCGCGGGATGCTCCCGCGTGGTCCGGTGACGGCTGTGAGACGTGGGCGGCGAATCCGGGGCGTGAGGGCGTTCTGGTTCAATGGTGACGATATGACTGATCTGATCTTGAGCGGGGCGCCGCTGGACTTCGAGCTGGTGCGGGCCGCTCAGGCAGGCGATGCGGGTTCCCTGGGGCTGCTGCTCGCCAGGCATCAGGCGACCATGCGCGCAGTCGCCCTCGCCATGCTGGGCCACAGCCCGGATGCCGAGGACGCGGTGCAGGAGGCAGCGCTCATCGCGCTGCGGCGCATCGGGGATCTGCGGGATCCGGACGCCGCCGGGCCGTGGCTGCGCATGGTGGTCCGCAACGTCTGCCGTGCCCAGCTGCGCAAGAAGTCGGCGGTGCCGGTGGCCGAGCTCGAGGGGTTCGTCGCCATGGACCGCTCGGGTGGTCCGCCCGACCCGGCGGACGTGCTGGACGAGCACGTGCTGCAGGACTGGATCTGGAGTGCGCTGGAGAAGTTGTCACCGGCGCTGCGGTTGGTGACCATGCTGCGCTACTTCACGGACGTCACCTCCTACGAGGAGATCGCGCTGCTGTGCGGCACCCCCGTCGGCACCGTGCGCAGCAGGCTCAGCCAGGCGCGGGCGAAGCTGGCCGGTGCACTGGTGAGCATGGGCGACCAGGTGCACGACGACGCCGTCTCCCGCACCGCGCGCCACCGCCGTCTGGCCGAGGAGACCATGCTGGCGGGCCATCGTGGCGAGCTCGCCTCGGCGTGGGCGCAGTGGCGGTCACCTCGACTGGAGGTGACCTGGCCGACCGGCAAGCGCTCGGACCTCGACTACCTGGAGTTCTCCTTCCGCCGTGACGTCTCCGACGGCGTCCGTCAGAAGCTGATGAACGTGGTGGCCAGTCGCGAGGTGGTCATCTGGGAGGCGGCCATCATCAGCCCCCCGGAGGATCCGTTCCACTGCCCGCCCAGCGTGGTCTGGGTGCACCACCTGGACCGGAACCGTGACGACAGGCTGCGCCTGTACCACCCGCGCCGCCGCCGGGCCGGCCTCGCAAACAATCTTGAAGACTGATCGAACCTTTCCGGGGCCCACCGCATCGTGTGGGTATGAAAGCAATCCATCACGAGGCGGAGCACGGCGAGCGTGCTGCCGAGGTGCGCACCGTCATGGTCGACGGCGTGCGCCAGGTCTACCGGGTCGCGGGTGACGGGCCGGTGTGCCTCGTGCACTCCGGAGGCCCCGGTGTGCACCCTGAGTACCTGCGCATACCCGCACTGGAGCCGCATCTGACCATGGTCCACCTCGACCCCGTCGGGTCGGGCGACAGCGGCCTGCTGCCGGACGGGGACTACTCCACGTCCCGCTACGCGCGCTTCGCCGCGGCCGTACTCGACGACCTCGGGGCGCGGTCCGCCTACGTCCTCGGCCACTCGCACGGCGGTTTCGTCGCGCTGCAGTTCGGCCTCGACCACGCTGACCGCCTCGACGGGCTGATCCTCTACGACACCGCGCCCGTGTACGGGCCGGAACTGATGGAGGCGGCGTCCAAGGAGATGGCCGTGTTCGTCCAGCGCTGGCCGGACCGGCCCGAGGCGACCGAGGCGGGGCGGGTGTGGGAGGCCCGGATGTCGGGGGCGCTGGAGGTCGTCGACGACGCGTCGAAGGAGCGTTACCTCGGCACCCTCCTGCCCGCCTACTTCGCCGACTACCGCGCGACGGTCGCGCAGTTCGGCACGCCCACCCTGCGGGCCACCCATGACCCGAATCGGCTCCCCGCCGACTGGGACGTACGGGACCGGCTCGGCACGATCGCGGCGCCGACCCTGGTGATCGTCGGTTCCTACGACTTCATCTGCCCTCCCCGCTTCGCGTACGAGATCCACGCCGGCATGCCGGACGCACGGCTGTGCGAGCTGACCGGGAGCGGCCACTTCGGGCACGTCGAGGAGACCGAGAGGTTCGTCGCCGCCGTACTCGACTTCGTCACCACCACCGACAAGGGGAACCAAGCGTGAGCACCACCGTGCCGACCGGCCTGGCCGAAGAGACCGAGATCAAGGCGTACAGCGACTTCGTGGCCGGCGCGCCCGCGGACGTCCTCAGCACCCTGGGCATCGGCGCGCAGCAGTTCGGCTCGGCGCGGGCGCTGGCCGTTCGCGAGGACCCGAGCCGCTTCTTCAACCGGGCCGGGGGATTCGGGCCTGCCGAGCCGATCACGGCGGACGTCGTGGAGCAGGTGTGCGACTTCTACCGCGCTCAGGGCGTGCCCCAGGGCTCGTTCATGATCGCGCCGTCCCTGCTGCCGTCGGATTGGGCCTCGACCGCGCAGAAGTGGAACCTCACCGAGGGCACCCGTTTCGCCAAGCTCGGATGCGACGTCTCGACCGTACTGGCCGGGGCCGACGGTGTCGCCGCGCTCGACCCGGACCTGCGGGTCGGCCTCGTCGAGCGTGACCGTGCACGCGAGTGGGCGACCGTGATGATGACGACCTTCGGCTTCGGCACGCCGGCCATGATCGACATGGCCGCGGCATGCGTGGGCAGGCCGGACTGGCGGCAGTACGCCGTTTGGGAGGGCGAACGGATCGTTGCGGTCGGCAGCATCTTCGTGAACGGTGACTGTGCCGACATGTTCGGCGGGGCGACGCTGCCGGAGTGGCGCGGCCGCGGCGCCCAGTCGGCGCTGCTCACGGCCCGGGCCCGGGCCGCCCACGACGCAGGCTGCCGATGGCTCGTCGCCGAGACCGGGGCGGAAGGCCCCGGCGACCACAACACGTCCCTGCACAACATGACGCGCGCCGGGTTCGAGCTGCTCTACGAGCGGGTCACCTGGGTGTGGGGCGGGTAGCCGGACCGGAAAGGCCGGAGGCGCCCGGCGGTCAGGCCCGGAGCCTGACCGCGGGCGTCTGCGGCCGGCGGGGTGCGGCCGGCGGCTGCACGCCTACGACAGCGTCCGGGGAGCCATACGGCGAGGCCGGAGCTTGGCGGCGACCATGGCCGCGAACACCACGACCCAGAACGCCGCGGCGATCCAGACCTCCCAGCGGCCCATGCTCGTCATCCACGAGGTCCCGGTCGCGCGTCCCAGTTCGTGCGTCGTGACGGCGTACATGCCGACCGGGAAGACGAGGTTCCACCAGCCGAGGTCGTAGCGCAGCGGAATGCGGCGCAGCGCGTGCCGCCACACGCCCAGGGCCAGCAGAAGGGGGATGAGCCAGCTCGAGAACGACCACAGGACGACGGACGACCCGACGAGGAGTGGGCGCGCCAGCATGGTGCTGCCCGCGGGGAGTGCCATCAGCCGCACTGCGGCAAGGACAGCGATCGCCGCCGCCCCCATGAAGATCCAGACGGACGTCATGAGGCCTTCCGGCCGGACCGGCCGGGCCAGCAGTCTGGCCAGGACGATGGCGGCGGTCAGCAGGTACTGCACCAGGCCGACGGCCCAGCACACCACCGCCAGCACCGGCAGGACGGCGCCCGGGGTCACCCGGGCCAGCGCGGCCGCCGCGACCGCCACCGACTCCGATCCCACCGCCCACAGGAACCAGGTGCCGTTCACCTGGTCGAACGAGGGTCCCCGTTTCAGGGTGGTGATGAGCGCGAGCGGGATGCCGTAGTCCAGCACGATCCACCCCAGTGCCCCGAAGGCCAGGAACGCCCATGCGACCGCGGTGTGGCCTTCCGGCGCGAGGCGCGCGGCCAGCACGTTGGCGGAGATGGCGACGGTGAGGAACGCGAAGGCGCGCGGCCCCAGGAAATCCGCGACGAAACGCTCGCGCTGCCGCAGCAGCCGCCAGCCGTAGGCGGGCAGCAGTACCGCGAACCCGGCCAGTGCCACCCACAGCAGTACGGCGGAGGCGGTGCCGGCGCCGTTGACGTACAGGGCCGTGGAGACGATGCCGGTGCCCATGACGAACGCGAGCGCGCCCGGGTTGAGGTCGGCCACCGCGGCGGAGACGGCCGCGCGGCGTCCGGAAGGCGCCTGTTCACCGATTCTGCGACCGCTGATCTTGGTCATGACGCATCCTCCGGCCGCTGACGCAGCAGCAGCATTTTACTGGTATGTGCATTTCGTCGTCTTTTGGGCACGGTGACGGCAGCCTGCGCCAGGGCCTCCATGACGCTGTCCGCGACGGCCTGTGCGGTCAGGCCCGCTTCCGCGAGGATCTCGGCACGGGTGGCCTGCCGGGGAAACCCGTCGGCCACGCCCAGGGCACGTACCGGGGTGCGGATGCCGGCATCCTGCAGGGCCTGGCCCACCGCGGTGCCCACTCCCCCGGTACGCAGGCCGTCCTCGACCGTGACGACCAGGGCGCGGTCGGCGGCGAGGGCGGGCAGTTCTCCAGGCAGCGGCTTGACCCACAGCGGGTCCACCACGGTGACCTCCACGCCACGCTCGGCGCAGAGCTCCGCCGCTTCGAGGGCGACCGGGGCCATCGTCCCGACGGCGATCAGCAGGACGCCGCCGGTGCCGGGGGCCTCACGCAGGACGTCGACCGCACCGGCCCGACCGGCCGCCGGGATCGCCGGGCCGACCGCGCCCCGCGGGTAGCGCAGGACCGTCGGCGCGTCGGTGGTCGCGACGGCCTGCCGCAGCTGCTGCCGCAGCGTGTGCGCGTCACGGGGAGCCGCGATCCGCAGGCCCGGGACGGCCTGGAGCATCGCCAGGTCCCACAGACCGTTGTGGCTGGGCCCGTCGTCACCGGTGACCCCGGACCGGTCGAGGACGAGGGTCGCACCGAGACGGTGCAGCCCGAGGTCCATCAGCACCTGGTCGAGTGCGCGGTTCAGGAAGGTGCCGTACAGGGCGATCACCGGGTGCAGTCCCGCCATCGCCATCCCGGCGGCCGAGGCGACCGCGTGCTGCTCGGCGATGCCGACGTCGAAGAACCGTGCCGGATAGCGTGCGGCGAAGTCGTTCAGACCGACCGAGCCGGGCATGGCCGCGGTGATCGCCACGACCTCCGGGTGCGCGTCCGCCAGTTCCACCAGTTCCCGGCCGAACACCGCCGACCAGGTCGGAACGGCGGGCCGCAGCGGGCGCCCGGTCTGCGGGTCGATGGCGCCGATGCCGTGCAGATGGTCCTCCTCGTCCTCCTCGGCGGGCGCGTATCCGAGCCCTTTGCGCGTGATGCAGTGGACGACGACGGGCGCGCCATGGGCCTTGGCCCGCTCCAGGGCCGCTTCCAGGGCGGGGATGTCGTGGCCGTCGACCGGCCCGAGGTAGTGCAGGCCCAGCGCGCCGAAGAGCGAGTGCGGCGTCACGGCGTCGGTGGAGCCCTCCACCAGGCCCGCACGCAGCCCCTCCTTGATGCCCTCCTTGGCGGCATGCAGGGTGCGGTGCAGTGCCCGCCCCGGCGTTCCGGCACCGCCGAGGGCCTGTTTGCCCCAGCCCGCCAGACGCTCGTAGCCGGCGTGGGTGCGCAGGGCCGTCAGGTGCCGCGCGAGTCCGCCCACGGTCGGTGCGTACGAACGGCCGTTGTCGTTGACGACGATCACCACGGGCCGTTCGGGGGCCTCCGCGACGTTGTTCAGGGCCTCCCAGGCCAGCCCCCCGGTGAGTGCCCCGTCGCCGACGACGGCGACGATGTGCCGGTCCGCCTCCCCCGCGAGCTGTCCGGCCTTGGCCATGCCGTCGGCGTACGACAGGGCCGCCGACGCGTGGGAGTGCTCGATGTGGTCGTGCGCGGACTCCTCCCGGCTGGGGTACCCCGACAGGCCGCCGCGCTGCCGCAGGCCGGTGAACTCACCGGCCCGCCCCGTCACGATCTTGTGGACGTACGCCTGGTGCCCGACGTCCCACAGCAACCGGTCACGCGGGGAGTCGAAGACCCGGTGCAGCGCCAGCGTCAGCTCCACCACGCCGAGGTTGGGCCCCAGATGGCCGCCCGTGGCCGCGACGTGCCGGATCAGGAACTCGCGGATCTCCCCGGCGAGCCCGACCAGTTCCGGATGGCTCAGGCCCCTCAGGTCCGCGGGCCGGTTGATCCCTGCCAGCAGGCTCATGCCGCTGCTCCTCATCGATGCCGCTGTGCCGTCGGCGGCTGCACCCGCCGCTCGGACCGACCTGTGCGGCCCCATCGCCTTGACGACGCTAGATCCGGGAGGGCACGGGGACGGACAGTCCTGCGTGCCACGGCGGCCTCACATCAGGACATCGGCCGGGCGGCCGCCCCGGACCGCCCGTCCCCTCGTCACGGAGCGCGCACGGACGACGCGGTGTCCTGATCCGAGGGCTTCTTGTCCCCCGCTCCGCCATCGGCTGCGTGGGGAAGCCCGGTTATGTCTGTAGGGCCGCGAACTCGCGGCCGGTGGACCCACCCCGGGGAAGAAGCATGACCGACCGCCATCCGGCCACCGCCACACGGCAACCTCCACCCATCCTGTGGAGCCTGGGTCTCCTGCACGGCGAACTGCGGGCAGCGCACGGCCTGTCGCTCCACGACTACCTCATCCTCGGGGCCCTCGCGGAAGCCGAGGGCCGGCCCGTACCCCTGACCCGGCTGACGGTGCTCCTGCGCGAGACGCGGACCCGGATCGCCTCCCTCCTCACGGGCCTGGAGGCGGAAGGACTCGTCGAACGCAGTCGTGGCCCCAGAGATCGCAGAACGATCGAAGTGACCCTGACCGAGGCCGGACGTGCCAGGTTCACCGACGCCGAGCGGGCCGCACACGAGCGGCTGCGCCGGCATTTCGTCCTGTGACCGGTGCACACGCCACGGTCGCCGGCCGGACACACCGAGGCCTGTCGACGGGTCCCGGAAAAATATCGGGCGGTGATGTCGAGAACCCGTGGCCGGCTCCGTCCCCGGGGTGAAGGCGGCCACAATGGGCCGCACCGGCACCAGGGAGAACCACGATGGCCAA
>NZ_JARAVK010000330.1:0-8093 GCF_033792765.1 Streptomyces sp. PA03-6a
GGCCGGCGCGGCCGTGTCCTGCGGGACGGTCCGCCACGGCGCCTCGCCGCCGCCGTCCCGCTCCTCGCCCTCCGGCTCCTCGCCCTCCGCTTCCTCGCCCTCCGCTTCCTCGCCGAGCGCGGAGAGCGCCGAGCTGTAGCGGTCGTCGAGCGTGTCGCCGGGCTCCCGGCCCGCGGGGTCGGGCTGCCCGTACAACTGCCGCCACCACTCGTCCTCTTGGCGGCGGTCCGTCTCCCCCTGCTGACTCATGCCCCTATTGTCCACCGGCGGGCCCGCGGCGAAACAGGGTTCGGACACGCGAATGGTCCGACGGGCGGCCGGCTCCCTCCTCGGGCCGCACGTCGGACGATCCAGTAGGGACACCTTGCCAGGACAGGGGTTCGAACAGGGATGATGGCGGGCGGCGGGATTACGCCATGGCTCATTCCCGCCATGCCCGCGTCTTGCGTTCCTCGGATCCGGAAGGGGTGCCCGTGCTCGGTGCCATAGGGCTGGACGATGCCCAGGAGGCGGCGTACCGCGCCCTCGTGGGGCTGGGAGCCGCCGAGGTCGTCGACCTCTCGCACCGGCTCGGCATGCCCGAGGACGAGGCGGCCAGGATACTGCGCCTGCTGGAGCGGCAGGGGCTGGTCGCGCAGTCCTCCGCCCGGCCCGGCCGCTGGGTGGCCGCCCCGCCCACGGTGGCGCTCGGCGCCCTGCTCACCCAGCAGCGGCACCATCTGGAACAGGCGGAACTCACGGCCGCCGTGCTGGCGCAGGAGTACCGGGGCGAGGCCGCGGAGCCGTCGGCGCACGACCTGGTGGAGGTGGTGACCGGTGCGAGCGCGGTGGCGCACCGCTTCAACCAGCTTCAATTGGGGGCGGAGAAGGAGGTCTGCGCCCTGGTGACGGGCACCCCGATGGTGGTGTCGGGGATGGAGAACACCGCCGAGGAACGGGCCGTGGAACGCGGGGTGACCTTCCGCGTGGTCATCGAGCGCGAGGTCATCAGCGGACCCAACGGCATCGCGGAACTCACGGCGGCGCTCGGCCGCGAGGAGCAGGTGCGGGTGGTGGACCGGGTCCCCACCAAGCTGGTGCTGGCCGACCGTTCGCTGGCGATGGTGCCCATGGCCCGGGACGCGGGCGGCCCCGCGGCGCTGGTCGTCCACGGCAGCGGGCTGCTGGACTCGCTGATGGCGCTCTTCGAGAACGTCTGGCGCGAGGCCCTGCCGATCCGCCTGGAGACCGGGGGCGCCCTGCGGGAGGAGTCCCCGGACGCGCCCGACGCCGTCGACCTGCAGATCCTGTCGCTGCTGCTGGCCGGGCTCACCGACGCCAGCGTCGCCAAGCAGCTCGAACTGGGGCTGCGGACGGTGCAGCGCCGGGTGAAGCGGCTGATGGAGCTCGCCGAGGTGTCGACCCGGCTGCAGTTGGGCTGGCACGCGTACGAGCGGGGCTGGGTGGAGCGCACCCCCGGCTGAGGCGCGGGGACTTGGGGCGCCGCAGGCGAGGCCGGAAAACCAGGGGGCGCCGGGGCCCGGCTTCGGGCACGCTGGGCCCATGGGGACCGGACAGCTGTGCCTGATCGGTGCCGTCATGCTGTCCGGACTGTGGGGCGTGCTCGTACCGGGCGCGCCGGGCCCGCTGATGTGCTGGGCCGCGGTCCTGTGGTGGGCGACCCATCTGCACACCACGGTGTCCTGGGGCGTCCTGGCGGCGGCCACCGGTGTGCTGTTGCTCAACCAGGCCGTCCAACTGCTGCTGCCCACCCGGTCGGTGCGGGACGCGGGGGTCCCCCGGCGGGCCTTCCTCGTCGCAGGGCTGTGGGCCGTCGCGGGCTTCTTCCTGCTGCCGGTGGTGGGGGCGCCGGCCGGTTTCACGCTGTCCCTCTACGGCGGCGAGCGGATGCGGCTCGGCAGCCACGGCGCGGCCTGGTCCTCCACCCGTACGGCCATGCGGGCCGCAGGAACGGCGCTGCTGGTCGAGCTCTTCGCCTGCCTGCTGGTCGCCGGGGCGTGGCTGGGGGCCGTCGTCACCTCGTAGGTCCCACGGTGCCCGCCGGTGCCCGGCCGCGCGCAAGCGGGCGGTGCGCGGCGGCCGTTCGGGCCGCTCCGTCGCCGTCCTCCGGCGGAATTGTCAGGGCTCCGTAACAGCCGGATCCCCCGGTGTCCCTCCCCCGTCCTCCCGTGTGCAGGTACGGAACACAGGTACGGGACACCGGACACGAGGAGCGGGGCGGACATGGGGTGGAGCGGGATGCGCGGGACGAACGGCCGGGTGCTGGCGGCGGCGCTGGGCGTGGCGGGGGTGGCCGCGCTGGCGTCGGTGTGGACCGCCCAGGCCGGCACCCCCGACGGGCCGCAGGCGGCGGTACGTCCGGCGAAGCCCTCCGCCTCCGCCAAGCCCCGGCCCATACCCGGGCAGACCTCCGTGCCGGACGCCGAACTGCCCGCCCCCGTGGTGAACATGGACATCGCCCACGCCTCCGACAAGGGCCCCCGGGGCGTCAACATCACCATCGACGACGGGCCCGACCCGCGGTGGACCCCGCAGATCCTCCAGGTGCTGCAGGACAACGGCGTGAAGGCGACCTTCTGCATGGTCGGCCCGCAGGCCCGGGCCCACCCCGACCTGGTGAAGGCGGTGGTGGCCGCCGGGCACCGGCTGTGCGACCACTCCGTCACCCACGACACGACGATGAACGGCAAGCCGCGCGCGTACCAGGCGAAGGAGATCCTGGACGCCGAGCGCATGATCACCCAGGCCTCGGGGGGCGTCAGGCCGCTGTACTACCGGGCTCCGGGCGGTGCCTTCACCCCGTACAGCCGCCAGCTCGCGGCCTCCCGCGGCATGCGCCCGCTGGGCTGGAACGTCGACTCCGAGGACTTCAAGCAGCCGGGCACCGGCGTGCTGGTGTCCACCGTCAAGAACGAGATCTCCAACGGGCCGACGCTGCTGTTCCACGACGCGGGCGGGGACCGCGGCCAGACCGTCGAAGCGCTGCGGGAGATCCTGCCCTGGCTGAAGCAGCAGGGCCACACCTTCGGCTTCCCGGTGCGCTGACCGCCGGGCGGGCGGCCGGGCACAGGCGAGAGAGAGCGCTCTCAGAAACGGCCCGCGAGCTGCGGGGAGAGCGCTCTCTCCCCGCTTCCCGGAGGGACTACGCTGTTCCCGTCCCGAGAGGAGCACCCCTTGTCCGACCAGATCTCCGGAGCGCGCCCGACGCTCGAAGCCGTCGCCGAACGGGCCGGGGTCTCCCGGGCCACCGTCTCCCGGGTCGTGAACGGCGGGACGGGGGTGCGCGAGGCACTGGTGGACAAGGTCCGCAAGGCCGTCGAGGAGCTGGGCTACGTACCCAACCAGGCCGCCCGCTCGCTGGTCACCCGGCGCACCGGGGCGGTCGCCGTCATCGTCGCGGAGCCGGAGAGCCGGGTCTTCGCGGACCCCTTCTTCGCACAGCAGTTGCTCGGCATCAGCCGTGAGCTGGCGGTGCACGACTCGCAGCTCGTCCTGCTGCTGGTGGAGGGCACGGCCGACTACGACCGGGTGGGCCGCTACCTGGCCGGCGGGCACGTGGACGGCGCGCTGGTCTTCTCGCTGCACGCCGAGGACCCGCTGCCCGGCATCATCCGCCGGATCGCGCTGCCCACCGTCTTCGGCGGGCGCCCCGGCTGGCCGGGGGCGGAGGGGGACCGCAGCGTGCTCTACGTGGACTCGGACAACCGCGGCGGCGCCCGCGAGGCGGTGCGCCACCTGGTCTCGCTGGGGCGGGAACGCATCGCGACCGTCACCGGGCCGCTGGACCAGACCGCGTCGGTGGACCGGCTCGACGGCTACCACGACATCCTGATGGACGCGGACCCGCGGCTGATCGTCGAGGGCGACTTCTCCGAGGCGGGCGGGGCGCGTGCCATGGCCGTGCTGCTGGACCGGGCGCCGGACGTCGACGCCGTCTTCGTCGCCTCCGACCTGATGGCCTGCGGTGCGCTGCGGGTGCTGCGCGAGCGGGGCCGGCGGGTGCCGGAGGACGTCGCGGTGGTCGGCTTCGACGACATGGTCTCGGTGGCGGAGCTGGCCGACCCCCCGCTGACGACGGTCCGTCAGGAGATCGAGGAGATGGGCCGGTTGATGGTCAGGCTGCTCGTGCGGGGCCTGGAGCGGCGGTCGGAGGAGGACAGCGGCGGCCGTCCGCTGTCCTCGCTCGTCACCCCGACCCGGCTGGTGCGGCGCGCCAGCGCCTGACCGGCCGGGGCTCAGAGCGTGCTGTGCTCCTTGACCACACGGCGGGCCTGGGCGAAGAGCATGCCCACGTTGACCGAGCGGCGGCAGACGACGACGGCGACGACGTCCTCGTTGATGTTGTTGCGCATGAACAGGTGGGTCAGGTTGTCGCTGTTGACGAGGATCTCCTGGAAGTAGTGCGCGTCACTGGTGACCCCGCGACGCTCCTTGAAGACGTCCTCGATCATCACCACCGTGCGCCCCTGGAAGAGGTCGAGGGTCGCCGCGGCGAGCAGGTCCAGGACCTCCGGCGGATGGCTGTCGACGGTGTCGACGGAGAGCAGCATGCCGGTCGACATGTCGACCACACCGGCGGCGAGGCAGTCGGGGACCTCCTGGCGCAGGTTCTTCACCAGGCCCATGACCTGGTCGGACAGGTTGCCGTGCGGGCGTTTTCCGGTGGTGCTCACAGCACTCCTTCTGCGGTCTTCACTGGGGCTTGGGTCGTCATCCGAGGACTCCCTCGGGGTCGTGCGCGGACTCCGGCGCGGGCACGGCGCCCGGTCCGGGACCGGGTGCCAGCAGGATCGCGCCGATGCGCTCGACGGCGGACCTGGCCTCCACGTGGAGCTGGGGGACGTTCATGCCCTCGTCGCCCACGACGACCAGGAGCGCGGTCTCGCCGACCGCGTAGACGGCGGTGTAACCGCCGCTGCTGCAGGTCACGGTCCTGCGGAGCGGGCCGCGCAGGGCCGCCATGGCGATCCGCCGGGCGAGCCCGAGGCCGGCGGCGGCCAGGGCGGCGAGCCCGTTGGGGTCGATGGCGTCCTCGGTGTCGGCGGCGATCAGCAGGCCGTCGACGGCCGCCACGGCCGTGTCGGTGACGCCGACCACCTGGTCCCGCAAAGCGCGCATCTCGGCGACCAGGGCGTCATGATTCATGCACGTGCACCTCCTTGAATTCCCTTCGGTCGGTGTTCCGTTGGTCCCCGCGGATTTCGGTCACGGGGAATCGGTCCGGCTCCGTCCTCGCGGCCGGAGAAATCCTTTCCAGCCCGATTGCGGGCGGCTCGCGTCGAGCGCCTCGCGAATACCGCTGGCGCCCGGTTCACGGCGGGGCAGCCCCTCGGCGCCGGGGGCCGTGACGGGGACGTCCCCCGGCTCCCACTCCGGCACCGGCGGGTAGGGGCCCGGGTACGGGTCCGGGTCGCCCTCCGGGAGGGCGAGGGGAGGACTCGGCACGGCGGGGCCCGCCGGCTCCGCCGCTGTCGTGAGATACGGGTCGGGGAGCTGCGGCGCCGGGGCGGGCGGCGGCAACGGGTGGGCCGGCGGGGCCGGGACGGTCTCGACGAGGCCCTCGGCGCACATCCGGGCGACCTCCACGGTGATCGTGTAGACCCCGCGGCCGATGAGGAACGCGATGTCCCGGGGGCTGCGCCGTCCGTTGGCGCAGCCGAGGATCTCGCGGCGCACCGGCGCCAGGGGCTCGTCCGCCCACGCGGGCGGCCCCACGGCGGCGACCCGGTCGCGGTCGGGCGAGACCGATCGCGGCAGGGAGGCCAGCGCGGTGAGCCGGCGCCCCGCCTCCACCAGCAGTTCCTCCGGCTCCACCCCGTTGCCCAGGCCCGGCGGCGGCACGGTGCGCGGCGCTCCCGGCGGGGCGGGGTCGAAGGCGCAGTTGTCCAGGCGTCCGGCCAGCACGGCGAAGACCGCGTCCTGGACGGCCATCATGTGCAGCACCTGGAACTCGGCCGTGCCCAGCCGTCCGCCGGCGGCGATCGGCGCGCCCGGCCACAGCCCCGTCCCTGCTGCGTCGTGGGCGGCGTTCCACTCGTCGGCGTCGATGCGCCCGGAGCGCACCAGCAAGGTGCCCACCCCCGGCGCCCCGGGGCTCTCCACGGCCACGACCGCGCCGTCGAGCAGATGGAAGGCCCCGCCGGGGCTGCCCTGCACGCGCAGGACCCCGGTCGCCCGTTCGTCGCGGCACCTGGACAGCGCGCGGCCGAGCAGACCGTGAGCGGCATTCCGGGCGGGCACGGAACCCGATGGTGCCGAGGTCATCGCTCCCCTTGCTGCGGTTATTCGGGCATACGGGCGGGCGGGCTCGCGGACAGAGGGACGGGAGGCGCGGAAATGCCGTACTCATGCACGAACAATCACGCCGGCGGGTAATTTCTAGCAGCCCTCCGACACCCTCCTCCGGGCATCGCACGACATGGCCGAGGACGAGTATTCGAGCCCTACAGATGTCAATTCCGTGCCGTTCCACGACCGTTTCCGCGCCACCGGGCGGAGGCACCCGGAGAGGTTCGCGAAGGGTCACGACGCCGGCGATGCCGTCAGGACGTGGAGCCGCGCAGGGTCCGGGGCCACCCCACCGGCCTTTATCCATTCGACTCTTGACGAAGCACCGGGTGCGGCGGCACTCTCCTGGGCATCGCTTGAGAGCGCTCTCAAGAACCGCGAACAAGGGCCCTCTCACCCGTCCCGAAGCCATGGGAGGCTTCCATGCCCATCGCCCGAGCCGCCAGACGCGCCACCCTCCGACTCGGGGCGGTCGCGCTCGCCGGGGCGCTCCTCGCCGCCTGCGGATCCGGCTCCACCGGTACGTCCGCGGACAAGGACGGCAAGGTCACGATCACCGTCGACCTGTTCGGCACCTTCGGCTACAAGGAAGCCGGCCTGTACGACGAGTACGAGAAGCTCCACCCCGGCGTCACCGTCAAGGAGAGCAGCACCGAGAACGAGGCCGACTACTGGAAGGCCCTGCAGACCCGGCTCGCGGGCGGCGGCGGTCTCGCCGACGTCCAGGGCATCGAGGTGGGCCGCATCGCGTCGGTCACCCAGCAGCAGGCCGACAAGTTCGAGGACCTGGGCGCCCTGGGCGCCAAGGACCTCAAGGACGACTTCTCCGCCGCCAAGTGGGCCGCCGCCACCACCTCCGACGGCCGCACCCTGGGGCTCGGCACCGACGTCGGCCCCGAGGCGATCTGCTACCGCACCGACCTGTTCCGGCAGGCCGGCCTGCCCACCGACCGGACGGAGCTGGCGCAGAAGTGGTCCACGTGGGACGGCTACCTGGAGCTCGGCAAGCAGTACAAGGCGAAGGCGGGGGCCAAGAGCGCCTGGGTCGACAGCGTCGGCAGCCTCTACTCCGTCATCGTCGGCCAGGAGAAGGAACGTTACTACGACGCCTCCGGCAAGCTGGTCTACGACGACAACGCCGCCATCACCTCGGCCTGGGACCTGTCCGTGAAGGCCGCAAAGGACGGGCTGAGCGCCAAACTCGCCCAGTGGACCCCCGCCTGGAACCAGGCCTTCAGCAGCGGCTCCTTCGCCACCATCGGCTGCCCCGCCTGGATGCTGGGCTACATCAAGGGCCAGGCCGGGGACGCCGGCAAGGGCAAGTGGGACGTCGCCCCGCTCCCGGGCGGCGCCGCGGGCAACTGGGGCGGTTCCTACCTGGCCATCCCCAAGGGCTCCGCGCACGCCAAGGAAGCCTTCGCGCTGGTCAAGTGGCTGACGGCCGCGGAACAGCAGGCCAAGCTCTTCAAGAAGCAGGGCAGCTTCCCCTCCAACGTCGGGGCGATCGAGTCCGTCAAGGACGTCACCGACCCGTACTTCAGCGACGCGCCCATCGGGCAGATCTTCGGCGCCGCCGCCGAGGCCTCCCCGGTGCAGGTGCTCGGCGTGCACGACGGCGACGTCAACCAGCAGATCACCAACGCGCTCGGCGAGGTCGAACGCAAGGGCACGGACTCCGCGACGGCGTGGAGCCACGCCAGGAAGGGCGTCGAGAACGCCGTCGGCTGACGGCCCCCGCCCCGCCGGCGCCGGGCGCGGCGGACCCCTCCCCGGTCCTCCGCGCCCGGCGCCGGCGGGGCGGGGGC
>NZ_JARAVK010000331.1:0-8091 GCF_033792765.1 Streptomyces sp. PA03-6a
CTCCCGCCCTCCCCCAGCCTTCGGCCGGGGGGACCCCCATCCGGCGCGGTCAGTGACCGCCTCGCTGCGTTCGTTGTGGGGTCGGTGCCGCGCCGGGGCACGCCCCCAGCCTTCGGCCGGGGGCGTACCCCGCCACACCCCCTTCGGTCGTGTGGGCGACTAACGGCCGGATGGGGTGAGAAGGCGGTCCGGGGTTGCCGGAAGTGCCTTACTTACCCCCACCGGCCGTCAGTCGCCCCAACACACGGGAGGGGGTGTGGCGGGGTGCGCCCATGGGGGTCCCCCCGGCCGAAGGCTGGGGGGAGACGAGCGGCGGACCCGGGCGCCGAACGACGTGGACGTAAACCGCGAGCGCTGTGGGGGTCCCCCCGGCCGAAGGCTGGGGGAGTGCGCCGGCGCGGCCCCGACCTCAGACGAACGGAGCGCAGGCCCGCACTGACCGCGCCGGGCCATCGGGAGGGTGGCGGGGAAACCCCCAACCGCAACCACAGCCGCGCCGCACACGACAACGGGCCGCAACCACGAGCCCGCGCCGCGCGCCAGTAGGCTGTGACGGTTGTCGTACCCGACCCGTCACCGGAGACCGTGACTACCACCGCCCCGCACAGCGCAAGCAGCTCGCACTCGCACCACCTGTCGCCCGCCTTCCCCGGCCGCGCCCCCTGGGGCACGGCCGGCAAGCTGCGCGCCTGGCAGCAAGGTGCCCTGGACCGTTACGTCGCGACGCAGCCGCGTGACTTCCTGGCCGTCGCGACGCCCGGCGCAGGCAAGACGACGTTCGCGCTCACCCTGGCCTCGTACCTGCTGCACAACCACCTCGTGCAGCAGATCACTGTCGTCGCCCCCACCGAGCACCTGAAGAAGCAGTGGGCGGAGGCGGCGGCCCGGATAGGCATCAAGCTGGACCCGGAGTACAGCGCGGGGCCGGTCGGCAAGGAGTACCACGGGGTCGCGGTGACCTACGCGGGCGTCGGCGTGCGCCCGATGCTGCACCGCAACCGCTGTGAGCAGCGCAAGACGCTGGTGATCCTGGACGAGATCCACCACGCGGGCGACAGCCGGTCCTGGGGCGAGGCGTGCCTGGAGGCGTTCGAGCCGGCGGCCAGGCGGCTGGCGCTGACCGGGACGCCGTTCCGGTCGGACACGAACCCGATCCCGTTCGTGACGTACGAGGAGGGCAACGACGGCATCCGCCGGTCCTCCGCCGACTACACCTACGGCTACGGCAACGCGCTCGCCGACCACGTCGTGCGCCCTGTGATCTTCCTCTCCTACAGCGGCAACATGCGCTGGCGCACGAAGGCCGGCGACGAGATCTCCGCACGGCTCGGCGAGCCGATGACCAGGGACGCGATCGGCCAGGCCTGGCGGACCGCGCTGGCGCCGACCGGCGAGTGGATCCCGAACGTGCTGCGCGCCGCCGACCAGCGGCTGACCGAGGTCCGCAAGTCCATCCCGGACGCCGGCGCCCTGGTGATCGCCACCGACCAGGACTCGGCCCGCGCGTACGCCAAGCTGATCCGGGAGATCACCGGGCACAAGGCGACCGTGGTGCTCTCCGACGACACCGGGGCGTCCTCACGGATCGAGGAGTTCAGCGCGAGCGACGACCGCTGGATGGTGGCGGTCCGCATGGTGTCGGAGGGCGTGGACGTCCCGCGGCTGGCCGTCGGGGTCTACGCGACGACGATCTCCACCCCGTTGTTCTTCGCACAGGCGGTGGGCCGCTTCGTGCGGTCGCGCCGGCGCGGCGAGACGGCCTCGGTCTTCCTGCCGACCATCCCCATGCTGCTGGAATTCGCGGGCGAGATGGAGGTGGAGCGGGACCACGCCCTCGACAAGCCCAAGAAGGAGGGCGAGGAGGACCCGTACGCGGAGTCCGAGAAAGAGCTGGAGGAGGCCGAGAAGCAACAGGACGAGGACACCGGCGAGCAGGACATGCTGCCCTTCGAGGCGCTGGAGTCCGACGCCGTCTTCGACCGGGTGCTGTACGACGGCGCCGAGTTCGGCATGCAGGCGCACCCGGGCAGCGAGGAGGAGCAGGACTACCTGGGCATTCCGGGCCTCCTCGAGCCGGACCAGGTGGAGTTGCTGCTGCAGAAGCGGCAGGCCCGGCAGATCGCGCACAGCCGGAAGAAGCCGGACAGCGAGGCGGACCTGCTGGAACTGCCCGCCGAGCGGCGGCCGATCGTCACGCACAAGGAGCTGCTGGAGCTGCGGAAGCGGCTGAACACGATGGTCGCCGCGTACAACCACCAGAGCGGCAAGCCGCACGGCGTCATCCACAACGAGCTGCGCCGGGTGTGCGGCGGACCGCCGAGCGCGGAGGCGACGGCGGGGCAGCTCAACGAACGCATCAAGAAGGTCCAGGAGTGGGCGACGCGGATGCGCTGAGCGGCGGTCGTCCGCTCATCCGCGGTGCCCGCGCCGGGTGCTGATGGTACGTCAGTGGCGCTGTGAATCTTGCGGTGCGAGAGGTGATTCAACGGAAGATTTACGTCGTGCGCCCCCGCTACCCCCGTCACGTGACCGGATTGTGGACGAAGTCTTCCGCTGAGCGGTACGCATCGCTACCGTTCCGGTCACGCAACGCGCCGTGGCAGAGCAGCCTCGGGGCGCCAGCCGGTACCGCCAGACCGGTGGCCTCTCCGCGCTCTGCCGCGGGACCGGCAGTGCTCCCGCCGTGAGAGATGAGCCGCCACTCACACGAGAAGGGGGCGTCGTGACCGCGGAGACCTCTCAGACGCTCGATCGGGGCCTGCGGGTCCTGAAGCTGTTGGCCGACACCGACCACGGACTGACCGTCACGGAGCTGGCGGTGAAGCTGGGCGTCAACCGTACGGTGGTCTACCGCCTCCTGGCCACGCTGGAGCAGCACTCCCTGGTCCGCCGGGACCTCGGCGGCCGCGCCCGGGTCGGGCTCGGCGTGCTGCGGCTGGCGCACCAGGTGCACCCGCTGCTGCGCGAGGCCGCGCTCCCCGCCCTGCGCTCCCTCGCCGAGGACATCGGCGCCACCGCCCACCTCACGCTGGTCGACGGCACCGAGGCGCTGGCCGTGGCCGTCGTCGAGCCGAGCTGGACCGACTACCACGTCGCCTACCGCACCGGTTTCCGGCACTCCCTCGACCGCGGCGCCGCGGGCCGGGCGATCCTCGCCGGGCGCAGCGTGCAGCCGTACGAGCCCGATCCACGGTGTTCCGAGGGTCCCGGGTACGTGCTGACCCACGGCGAGCTGGAGGCCGGGGCGAGCGGTGCGGCGGCCCCGCTGGTGGGCGTGCCGGGCATCGAGGGCAGCGTGGGCGTGGTGATGCTCGCCGACGCGATACCCGAACGGGTGGGTCCCCGGGTCGTCGAGGCGGCGCTGGAGGTCGCCGACGCCCTGCGCTAGCGGCCCCGGCGCCCCGGGCCCCGGCACGCCGGGCCGCCGCCGTGAACTACATTCACCCCATGCCTTTCGTCTCCGCCCGGAACCGGATCCTCGCCGTCTGCGCCGCGCTCGTGGCCGCGCTGCTGGCGGTGGCCCTGTTCGCGCCGCTGCCGATCTCGATCGTCGTGCCGGGGCTGACGGCCGACGTCCTCGGCGACGACCAGGGCAAGCCGGTGATCACGATCTCCGGGACCGGGACCCGCGACACCTCGGGGCAGCTGCGGATGACGACCATCGCGGCGACGAACCCGGACGCGGCCGTCCGCTTCGGTGACGTCCTCAAGGCCTGGTTCGCCACGGACCAGGCCGTGATGCCGCGCGACGCGGTCTACCCGACCGGCGGCACCGTCAAGGAGATCGAGCGGCACAACCAGGCGGAGATGACCGAGTCCCAGCAGGACGCCACCGCCGCGGCCCTGCGGCAGCTGCGGCTGTCCCCCTCGGACGTCAAGGTCACCCTCCACCTCGCGGACGTCGGCGGGCCCAGCGCGGGGCTGATGTTCAGCCTGGGCATCATCGACAAGATCGAGGGCAACGGCCGCGGCGGCGACCTCACCGGCGGCCGCAGGATCGCCGGTACGGGGACGATCACCGCCGGCGGCAAGGTCGGCCCGGTCGGCGGCGTCCCGCTCAAGGAGCAGGCCGCCCGGCGTGACGGCGCGACCGTCTTCCTCGTCCCGAAGGCCGAGTGCGCCGACGCCAGGGCCGAACTCCCCAAGGGGCTGCGCCTGGTGCCCGTCACCACCCTGGACGGCGCGATCGACGCCCTGGACGCCCTCGACAGCGGCGGCAAGGTCCCCAGCTGTTAGTGCGAGGTCATGTGCCCCGCCGGGTGTCCATGTGGCGCCAGGAGGGGAAGACCAGCGGGCACAGCGTCGCCAGGAAGTACGCCCCGCCGGTCAGCAGCAGCGCGCCGGCCAGGCCGATGCCGTCCACCAGGTAGCCCGCGGCGAGGCCGCCCACGGGGGTGGTGAGCAGCACCCCGGCGCCCAGGGTGCCCAGGGCGCGGGTGCGCAGCTCGTCCGGGATGTTCTCGAAGGTCACCGTCGCCAGGATCGGGTTGAGCGCCCCCGCCGCGATGCCGCCGGCCACCATGGTCACCGCCAGGGCACCCCATCCGGGCACCCACGCGGCAACCAGGAACCGGGGCGCGCCGCACAGCAGGAAGCACACCGTGTAGACCGGCCATCGCGGCAGGCGGTGGCCCACCGCTCCGTACAGCAGCGCACCGGCGAGCGCGCCGGCCCCGAAGAGCCCCGACAGCAGGCCGAGTTGGACGGAGCCGCCGAGTTCCCGGTCGGCGTGCACGGGCAGCAGCACCGAACTCCAGCCCGCGTCCAGGCCGTTGGTGACCATGACCATCAAGGTGATGGCGAGCAGCAGCCGGGTGCGGATCAGGAAGGCGTAGCCCTCGCGCAGTTCGGCCCGGTACGTGCGCAGGGAGACCGGTGCCGCGTCCTTGGCGGGTTCGGCACCGGGCAGTCCGCGGACGCCGAAGGCGATCAGCAGCGCGGAGACGGCGAAGGTCGCCGCGTCCAGCAACAGCACCGCCTCCGCGCCCAGGACGGCGATGAGCACGCCGCCGGCCGAGGCGCCGAGCATCCGGGCGCCGCGTGAGGCGCCGTCGAAGTAGCCCGCGGCGCGCCCCAGTGGCGTCCCGGCCCGCTCGGCCAGCACGGGCAGCAGGACCTCGCGCGCGGTCTCGCCGGGGGCGTGGAAGAGCCCGCTGACGGCCATCAGCGCGCACAGCTGCCAGAAGCGCAGCACGCCCGCGAAGTGGAGCAGCGGGATCGCCACGACGGCCACCGCGCACACCGCGTCCGACAGGACCGAGGACCTGCGCCGTCCGAAGCGGTCGATGACCGGCCCGCCGACGAGCGCGGAGACCACGACCGGCAGGGTCGCGCAGAAGGCCGCCAGGCCCGCGCGGGCGGCGCTGCCGGTGGTCTGCAGCACGAACCACGGTACGGCGAGCACGGTGAGCGAATTGCCGCTGATCGACACGACGTTGGCGGCCAGCACGAGCCGCAGCGGCCGCGGATCGGGTGCCGGCACGGGCCCGGTGGCCCGCTCGGTGCCGTTGGATATGCCGGTGCCGGTCTCCATGTGTGTCCCCCGTGGTCGGTGCGGTCAGTCCGCGGTGCGCGGAAAGGTGTGCAGGTGGACGCGGACGGGCACGGCGTCCCCGGTGTCCTCGCGGTCCGAGGGGTGCTGCCCTTCCGAGGTGCGGTAGCGCTCCAGCACGGCGTGGAGTTCGTCGCGCAGGGCGCGGGCCCCGGCCGGGGTGAGCCGCAGGGCGAAGTCGCTGAGGTCGAAGCTGCGGCGCCACTCCGCGGGCCAGTCGCCGACGGTGGCGAGCCAGGTCTCCAGCTCCGCGGCGTGGTGCGCGGCGACCTCGCGCCCGAACAGCCCGATGGCGGCGCGCACTTCGGGGTCGGCGTGGCCGAGGAAGCCCCCGGCGTCGAAGTGCGTGCCGCGGTGCGCGGCCCTCCACCAGCGCTCGCGCGCGGTGCCGCGGTCCGGTTCCTCCTCGACGAAGCCGTACGCCGCCAGTTGCCGCAGGTGGTAGCTGGTGGCGCCGCTGGACTCGCCGAGCCGGGCCGCCAGGCCGGAGGCGGTGGCGGGGCCGTACTCGCGCAGCGCGGCGAGCAGCCGGATGCGCAGCGGGTGCGCGAGGCCGCGCAGGGTGCGCGGGTCGAGGCGGATGACGCCGGGGTCGGTCGCGTCGGCGGTGGGGTCGTCTGGCACGGTCCCACCGTAGAGGTTGCAAAGACTCCTTTGCAATGCTTTCTTTGCATGCATCGTCCGACGCACGCGGCCCGCGCGCTCACCCCGCCCTGATGAAGCCCTCCTTCACCAGCCACTCCTTGGCGACCTCGTGCGGGTCCTCGCCCTCCACGTCCACCTTGGCGTTGAGCTCGCGGCCGACGTCGGTGGTCAGCTTCTCCGACAGCGGGTCGAGCAGGGAGCGGATGGCCGGCCAGCGCTCCAGGGCCTCGCTGTTGACGACGGGGGCGGCGTCGTAGTTGGGGAAGAAGCGTTTGTCGTCCTCCATGACCTGCAGGTCCAGGGAGGCGATCCGGCCGTCGGTCGTGTAGACCTCGCCGAGCAGGCAGGAGCCGGGCTTGGCGATCTGGGTGTAGATGATCCCGGTGTCCATCTTGCGGATGTTGGCGGAGGGCAGGTCCATGCCGTACGCCTTCTCCATGCCGGGCAGGCCGTCGTCCCGCGAGGCGAACTCGTTCTCCACGCAGAGGGTGACCGCCTTGGGGTCCCTCCGCGACAGTGCGGCGACGTCGGACAGGGTCCGCAGCCCGTACGGACGGTTCTTGTCCCGGCTGATGGCGAGGGCGTAGGTGTTGTCCAGGGTGGACGGCCGTAGCCAGGTGATGCCGTTGCGCAGGTCGGCGTCGCGGACGGCCCGCCACTGCTCCATGGGGTCGGCGATGGGCTCGTCGTGGCCGAGGTAGGTGATCCAGGCGGTGCCCGTGTACTCGTACATGGCGTCCGCGGCACCGGACTTGACCGCCTCCCGCGCCCCGATGGAGCCCTGGATGTTGGTGCGGTCCAGCACCTCGGCGCCGGCCGCCTTGAAGACCAGGCCGATCATCGAGCCCAGGATGATCTGCTCGCTGAAGCTCTTGGACGTCACCGTCAGGGAGGCGCCCTTGAGCGGGAGCCCCTGTCCCAGGGAGCCGGGGCGCACGTCGTCGACGAGCGGGCTGCCGCTCTTGAGCCCGCAGCCCGGGGCGCAGGCGAGCAGCACCAGGAGGCCCGCGGCGGCCAGGGCCCGGCGGCGCATCAGCCCGTGTCCAGACCGTGCGGCCGCAGCAGCTGCTCGGCCAGCGACGCCAGCCAGTCCACCAGCAGGGCCAGCACCACGGTGAGCACCGAACCCAGCACGAGCACCGGCATGCGCTGGGTGACGATCCCGGTGGTGATGATGTCGCCGAGGCCGCCGCCGCCGACGAAGGTGGCGAGCGTGGCGGTGCCCACGTTGAGCACGAGCGCGGTGCGGACGCCGGCCAGGATCAGCGGTACCGCCAGCGGCAGTTCGATCCGGGACAGCGTCCCGGCCGCCGACATCCCGATGCCGCGCGAGGCCTCGATCAGAGTGGGGTCGATGGCCCTCAGCCCCGCCATGGTGTTGGACAGCACCGGCAGCACCGCGTAGACCACCATGCCGATCAGCGCCGTGCGCGGCCCGATGCCCAGCCAGATGACCAGCAGCGCCAGCATCCCGATGGCGGGCGTCGCCTGCCCGATGTTGGCGATCGCCGTGACCACCGGCGCGGCGGGGCGCAGGCGCCGCCGGGTCAGTGCGATGCCGAGCGGGACGGCGATGACCAGCACCCAGAAGGTGGAGATCGCGGTCAGCTTGACGTGCTGCCACAGCCGCACCCTGACGGTGTCGCCGACGAGGGCGTTCTCGGCGATGGAGTCGAGGGTGATGCCGGTGATCCACAGATAGGTGGCGAGCAGGACGAGGGCCAGCACGAACGGGGTGACCAGCAGTCTCCGCCAGGTCAGCCGCCGGGCCGGCGGTCGGGCGGCGGGCCCGGGGGGCCGGTCGCCGAGGCCCTCGCCGCCCGTGGGTTCCTCCGGACCGGCCGGGCCCTGCCCGGCCCCGGGAGCCGTCGCGGGCCCGCCCGGCCCGCGACGGC
>NZ_JARAVK010000332.1:0-8087 GCF_033792765.1 Streptomyces sp. PA03-6a
CCTCCTGCTCCGCCGCGTCCACCAGGCCGCCTCAGGCGGCCGCCGTGTGCTCGCCCTCCCCACGAACTCCGCCCCCGACGCCCGGCGCCTGCGCCGCGCCGCCCTTCCGACCGCCGCGGACCTCCTCGAAGACCTCCACCGCACCGCGGCCGACCGCGGCCGCGACCCCTTCGGCCGCCTCCTGCCCGCCGACACCGACCGCTTCGCCCTCGCCTGGCTCGCCGCCGCCGTCTACGCCGACGAACTCTCCCGCGCCCTGTGCGCCGCCGCCTGGGGCGCGGATCCGTCGGCCGATCCCTCCGCCGACACGCCGGTGTCGCCCGTCGGGACGGCGGGCAGCCCGGTGTAGCGGTTCAGCCGGGTTCAGCAGCGGAGGAAGCGGGGTGCCGGCGGGCAGCCTGACGCCGACCATGCGGGAGGCGTGCACGGCTGCTCGTCGCCGGGCCCGGAGCCTGGGGCGAAGACGCACCCGCTCCATGTGCAGCGCACCCGGGCGCCGGCGCCCGCCGCCCCGAGCAGCCGCGCGGCGTCCTCGGCCGCCTCCAGCGAGACCTCCTCCACGACCACGAGCGTCACGGCGGCCAGCAGTTGCCTGTTCCGCCAGGCGCGCCCGCGCCCCTCAGGACACGATGTCCTTCCCCCGGAAGCCGCGGAAGGCCAGCGCGAAGAACACCACCGCGAAGGACAGCGACACCGAGGTGCCCTTGAGCATGCCCGACCATTCCAGGCGCGGCTGGAGCGCGTCGATCCAGGCGTACTGCCAGTGCGTCGGCAGGACGTCCCGCAGCGAGCCCAGGGCCGTGATCGCGTCCAGGATGTTGGAGAGGATCGCGACGCCCACGGCCCCGCCGACCGCCCCCAGGGGTGCGTCGGTGAGCGTGGAGAGCCAGAAGGCGAAGCCCGCGACGGCCAGTTGGCCGACGAAGACGTAGAGGGCGGCGATCGCGAGCCGGCCCGTCGCGGTGCCCGGGGGCAGCGAGCCGGCCGTGGTGAGCTCCAGGTCGCCCCAGCCGTAGGCGAGCGTGCCGACGCCGAGCGCCACCGTGGGCAGCGCCAGCACGGCGGCGGCGCTGAAGACCAGGGACACCAGCGCCTTGGAGGCGAGCAGCCGGGCGCGGGGCACCGGGGCGGCCAGCAGGTAGCGCAGGGAGGACCAGTTGGCCTCCGAGGCGATCGTGTCGCCGAAGAAGAGGGCGACCGGGATCGTCAGCAGGAAGCCGGAGGAGACGAACAGCACCGCCAGCGAGAAGTTGACGCCCGAGGCGGTGGCCACGTCCATCATCGTCGGGCCGGAGTCCCGCCCCCGCGGGGTGCCGCCGATCGCGAAGGCCGCCCACACGATCACGGGCAGCCCGAGGACGACGGCGAACGCGACGAGGGTGCGGCGCCGCAGCAGCTGCCGCACCGCCTCCACCCGCAGCGGCAGGGTGCGGCCCGGACGGTACCCCGCGGCCAGTTCCAGGGTCTCGGTCACGCGGGACCTCCGATCAGGGTCAGGAACGCGTCCTCCAGGCGGCGGTGCGGGCCGACGCGCTCCACCGGCACGTCGAGCCGCAGGAGTTCGGACAGCAGCTCCGGCACGGTCATGGTGCCCGGCCGGACCAGCAGCCCGTCGTCCGCGGACTCGGCCGTCTCGACGCCGGGCAGCGCCGACAGCTTCGCGGCGACCGCCTCGCGCTCCTCGTCGCCCATGCCCGGTGCGCCGACGAAGAGCGTCTGCCCGCTCCCGGCGATCTCGCCGACCGGACCGGCCGCGACGAGCCGCCCCTTGTCCATGACGACCAGGTGCGTGCAGCTCTGCTCGACCTCCGACAGCAGGTGGCTGGAGACGAGGACGGTACGGCCCGCCGCCGCGTAGCGCCGCACCACGTCGCGCATCTCGCGGATCTGCGGCGGGTCGAGCCCGTTGGTCGGCTCGTCGAGGATGAGCAGGTCGGGCAGGCCGAGCATGGCCTGCGCGATGGCGAGCCGCTGTCGCATGCCCTGCGAGTACGTGCGCACCGCGCGCTCCAGGGCCTCGCCGAGGCCGGCGATCTCCAGAGCCTCCTCGACGTGGGCGTCGGCCGCCGGCCGGCCCGTGGCCCGCCAGTACAGCTCCAGGTTGGCCCGCCCCGTCAGGTGCGGCAGGAAGCCCGCGCCCTCCACGAAGGCCCCGACCCGGGACAGCACGGGCGCGCCCGGCCGGATCGCGTGGCCGAACACGCGGATCGTTCCGGCGTCGGGCCGGATGAGGCCCATCATCATGCGCATCGTCGTCGTCTTGCCCGCGCCGTTGGGGCCGAGCAGCCCCAGCACCTGGCCCCGTTCCACCCGGAAGGACAACTCCCGCACGGCGTAGCGGTCCGCCGCGCCGTGGTAGCGCTTGGAAAGCCCGGAGATCTCCAGGGGTACGTCCGTCAGGGCCGGGTCCGGCGCCTGCCGCACCGCGCCCGCCCGGCGGCGGCCGGTCAGCAGCAGCGCCGCCGCCAGCGCGAGCGCGGCGAGCGGCAGCAGCCACACCCAGGCGGGCAGCGTCCCCTGGGCGGTGGTCAGTTCCGGGTCCGTGGGCACCGTCAGCGCGGCGCCCCCGGGCAGGGACACCCGGTACGTGGCGGCCGCGACGGGGGAGGCGTAGCCCAGGTCGGTGGTGGACAGCACCAGCCGCAGCCGGTGTCCCGCGGCGAACTCGTGGTCCACGGCGGGCAGCCGCACCTGCACCGTGTCGGCGCCGGCGACCCGCAGCGGCGCGACCAGTTGGTGCGGCAGGGTCTCGTTGCCGCCCGGGCCCACGTCGTAGAGCTTCGCGAAGAGCACCGCACCGGCGGGCGCGTCCGTGTCCACGGTGACCCGTGTCGTCGCCGCGCCCGTCAGGCGCAGCGACGAGCTCAGCGGCGCCGAGTCGAAGGCGGCGCGCTGACCGGGGAAGTCCAGCGACAGCGACAGCCCCTGGCCGAGGTCGGAGAGCTGGGAGAGGGCGCCCACACCGGGCACCGCCGAGATCGCGGGCGGGCTGCCGCCGGCGGGGTTGGCCACCGTCTGCGCGCGGCGGCCGAGCGGGACCGTCCGGGTCCGGGTGCCCTCCAGCCCGGGGTACGCGTCGGCGTCCGCGCCGCGCCGCACGGCCCTGCCGTCGGTGGTGTCGACGCCTCCGGTCCGGGTGACCCGGAACGCGGGCCCGGTGTCGGTGCCCTCGTCCTTCTTCAGCCAGCGGTCGAACCAGGCCGTGGTGCGCGCCTCGATCCGCGAGGTCTCCTGGTCGCCCCCGTCGTGCCCGCCGGAGAACCAGTCGACGGCCACGGGCGCGCCGTTCGCGGCGACGGCACGCGCGATGGCGTCGCCCTGGTCGAGCGGGAAGAGGGAGTCGTTCTGGCCCTGCACCACCAGGGTCGGCACCTTGATGCGCCCGGCCACCGAGGAGGGACTGGAGCGCGTCAGCAGCCGCAGCGTCGCGGCGTCCGGGCGGCCGGCGACGGCCGACCGGTCGTACATGGCGCACAGTTCGGCGGTGAAGCCGCAGGCCGCGCCGCGCGAGCCGGTGGAGAAGAAGATCCCCGCCCACAGCTTCTTGAACACGCCCTGCGGGAACAGCGCTTCGCCCAGGTCCCACCAGGTGATCGCGGGCGCGATGGCGTCCACCCGCCGGTCGTACCCGGCGGCCAGCAGCGAGATGGCCCCGCCGTACGAGGCCCCCGCGACGCCGACCCGCGGGTCGTCACGGCCGTCGCGCAGCACCTCGGGCCGCCGGCCCAGCCAGTCGATGAGCCGTGAGACGTCGGCGACCTCGGCGTCGGGGGAGTTGAGCCCGATCCGCCCGCCCGAGGCGCCGAATCCCCGCGCGGACCAGGTCAGTACGGCGTAGCCGCTGCGGGCGAGGGACTCGGCTTCGGCCCGCACGTCGTCCTTGGTGCCGCCGAAACCGTGCGCGAGCAGCACCGCCGGGCGCGGCGCCGACCCGCCGGAGGTGAAGTAGGAGGTGTCGATCCGCACCTTCGCGGTACTGCCCGGGGCCTCGGGCAGCGAGAAGACCCGGTCCTGGCGGCGCACGGGCGCGGGGGCGTCGGCCGTCGCGAGGGTGACGGCGCCGCCTCCGGCGAGCAGGGCGAGGGCGGCGGCGCCGGCCGCCAGCCGCCGCCGGGTGCGCCAGGTCCTGGGCAGGGCGAATCGCATGCGTGATCCTCGGACGGGGACGACGAGTGTGACGCTCCCACTATGCATTCCGGTGATCACCCGCGACGTCCGCCTCAGGCACCGGATCGGCGTACTGCACCGGGAGTACGGTGACGACCGTGCCCCTCGAACGACTCGTCACCGCCCCCCTGCCCCGGCTGGGTCTCGGCCTCGCCGCCGTCGGCCGTCCCGCCTACATCGACCTCGGCCGCGCCGCCGACCTGCCCGCCGACCGCACCGTCGAGGCGATGCGGGACCGCGCCCACGCGGTCCTCGACACCGCCTACGCGCTCGGCATCCGCTACTTCGACGCCGCCCGCTCATACGGCCGGGCGGAGGAGTTCCTGGCCGGCTGGCTGGACGCCCACCCCGAGGCCACCGACGTCGTGACCGGCAGCAAGTGGGGCTACACCTACACCGCCGGGTGGCGGCCCGACGCCGAGGTGCACGAGGTCAAGGACCACGGCACCGCCACCTACGACCGGCAGATCGCCGAGACCCGCGCCCTGCTCGGCGACCGCCTCGACCTCTACCAGATCCACTCCGTCACCCCGGACAGCCCGGCCCTCGCCGACCGCGACCTCCACGAACGCCTCGCCCGGCTGGCGGCCGACGGGGTGGCCGTCGGCCTGTCCACCAGCGGTCCGCTGCAGGCCGAGGCGATCCGCGTGGCGCTGAAGGTGACGGTGGACGGGCGGCGCCTGTTCTCCGTCGTGCAGGCCACCTACAACCTGCTGGAGCCCTCCGCCGGGCCCGCCCTGGCCGAGGCGCACGACGCGGGACTGACCGTGATCGTCAAGGAGGCGATGGCCAACGGCCGCCTGGCCACGGCCGAACCCGACTCCCCCCTCGCCGCGGTGGCCGCCCGGACCGGCGCCGAGCCCGACGCCGTCGCCCTCGCCGCGGTCCTGCGCCGCCCCTGGGCCGGTGTCGTGCTTTCCGGCGCCGCGACGACCGGCCAGGTCACCGCCAACGCCCGGGCCGCCTCCCTCGGCCTCGACGCGGAGCACCTGGCCCGGCTCGCCGCCCTGGCCGAACCGGCCCCGGCGTACTGGCGGCACCGCGCGGAGCTCCCCTGGAGCTAGCGGGCGCCCGGAGCTAGCGGGCGCCCGAGCCCGCGAGGCGCGCCGGGTGGCGGGAGCCCGCCAGGAAGCCCCCGATGCGTGCCCGCAGCCCGGCGGCGTCCAGGCCGTGCGCCGCCACGTGTTCCTGCCAGGTGCCGTAGCGGCGCAACTCCGCGCGGGCGGTGCCCAGGGCCAGGACGCGGTGGGGCAGGTCGAGCAGGGCCTCGGCGGCGAAGGGCGCCGAGGTCCCCGCCAGGTACGGCTCGATCAGCACCACGTCCGCCGCGTCCGTACCCGCGACGGCCGCCCGCAGCCCGGCCGCGTCGAAGGGGCGCACCGTGGAGGCGTACAGCACGGTCACGTCCATGTCCGCGACCGCGGCCAGCGTGGCGTCCAGGAGCGGGCCCACGGCGACGACCACGCCCGCCCGGCCCTCGCGCAGCACCCGGAACCGGCCCGGCGAGACCGGCCGCGCGGTGCGGTTGGACTGCTCGCTGAGCCGCACGTAGACCCGGTGGTCGTCGTCGGCCGCCGCGTGCCGGACCAGGGCCTCGGCCTCGTCGGGGTGGCCGGGCACGTGCACGGTCCAGCCGTCGAGGGTGTCCAGCAGGGCGACGTCACCGGGGGCCTGGTGGGTGCGGCCGCCCGCGGCGATGTCGTATGAAGCGCCCGCGCTGACCAGCACCGCGCCCGCGCCCTGGTGCCCCAGGTCCAGCTTGACCTGCTCGAAGGGGCGTTCCACCAGGAAGCTGCCGAAGGTGTGGACGATCGGCCGCAGCCCGGTCAGCGCCAGCCCGCCCGCGACGCTGACCAGCAGCTGCTCGCGGATGCCGACGTCGACCACCCGGTCGGGGTGGGCGCGGACGGCGTCGGTGAAGCGGTCCCCGGAGATGACCGCCAGCACGACGGCCAGCCGGGGGTCGTCCTCCAGCAGGCGTCCGGCGACGGAGGTGAAGCGTTCACGCATGGTGTCCACGGGAAGGTCTCCTCGGCTCGGGGCGGCGGTCAGCGCTTGGACTCGACATGGGCGACGACGGCGTGCGGCCGTCCGGGGTGCGGCATGGTGAACGCCTCGTACAGGGCTTCGTGGTCACGGCCGTCGGCGGTGGCCACGGACCAGCCCTCGGCGGCGAAGAGCGAGGCCGGACCGCCGGGGCGCCGGTAGGTGGCGGAGGTGTTGTCGACCGCGACGACGTGCAGGCCCTCCAGGCCGACGGCGCCGGCGAAGGCGACGGCCTCGTGGTTGCTGCCCTCGTCCAGTTCGGCGTCGCCGACCAGCACCCACACCGCGGCGTCGGTCAGGCCCTGCGCCCGCAGCCCCAGGGCGCTGCCCACGGCGATCGGCAGCCCGTGGCCGAGCGAGCCGGAGCCGATCTCGGCGCCCGGCACGAGCACGCGGTCCGGGTGGTGACCGAGCGGCGACCCGAAGGATCCGAAGCCCGGCAGCCACCCCTCCGGGACGAAGCCCTTGGCGGTGAGGACCGCGTAGTACGCCATCGGGCCGTGGCCCTTGGAGAGCAGGAAGCGGTCCCGGCCGGCGTCCTCCGCGGTCCCCGGGGTCACCCGCAGCACGCGGTCGTAGAGCACCCACAACACGTCCAGGGTGGAGGTGGCGGCGGGCCCGTGCTTCTCGTCGCCGGTCATGAGCGACATCAGCCGCCGCAGATCGTCGTAGCCGTACGCGGTGTCCGTGCTGGTCGGAGTCATATCGAGAGGATGCAACTTCAAGTCGGCTTGAGGTCAAGCGCTATCCTCGGGCCCATGAGCGACCCCGCACCGCGCCGCGACCGCCTGGCCATCGGTGAGCTCGCCGCCCGCAGCGGCCTGGCCACCTCGGCCCTGCGCTACTACGAGGAGCTCGGCCTCATCCGCTCCGAGCGCACCGCCGGCGGGCAGCGCCGCTACGCCCGCGCCACGCTCCGCCGTATCGCCTTCATCCGGGCCGCCCAGCGCGTCGGCCTGTCGCTGGAGGAGGCAGGCGCGGCCCTCGCCCGGCTCCCCGAGGACCGCGCCCCCAGCGCCGCCGAATGGAACACCGTCGCCCGCACCTGGACCCGCCGCATCGACGAGCAGATCGCGGAGCTCGAACGGCTCAAGGGCAACCTCACCGGCTGCATCGGCTGCGGCTGCCTCTCCCTGCGCAAGTGCGCCCTGTACAACCCGGACGACACCGCCGCCGCCAAGGGCCCCGGCGCGCGCTACCTGCTGGGCGACGAGTCGGCTACACCCCGTCGACCTTGAACGGGTCGTGCTCGGCCAGCAGCTTGTCCAGCCGGGCCTGGTCCACCCGGCTCGTCACCTGCCCGGCCTCCTGCCGGTCGCGGACGACCTTGGCGAGCGTGAACGCCGAGGTCACCACGTAGAGCAGTCCCACCGCCAGGAAGGCCCGCACCCACGGGCCGACCGGCAGGTAGGCGATGCCCACGACCATCGCCCCGAGGGCGATGGCGAACGAGATCGCGGCCTGGGCCGAGAAGGCCGCGGTCGTCTGCTGCTGGATCGGATTCGCCATGACCGAAGCATCCGGCCGTCGTGGCCCGCGCCACATGAGTACGGCTACTCATCCCGGGCCGGGTACCCCGTCGCGGCGGCGCCCGGCGTGCTGCGGGAATGGTGCGAGCGAGCACCCGACGACGTGCGGTATTGTTCTCGTGCGCGGTCGGCCGGGCGGGAAGCCCGGGACGAAAGCGACACCGGGACGTGGCGCAGCTTGGTAGCGCACTTGACTGGGGGTCAAGGGGTCGCAGGTTCAAATCCTGTCGTCCCGACGGTGTCGACCAGCGGGTTCGTCATTCATGACGAACCCGCTGGTTGCGTTTGCGGCACATGAGGCGCGGCCGGAGCGGTACGCCCCCGGCCGGCCGCCCCCCTGGCGGG
>NZ_JARAVK010000333.1:0-8080 GCF_033792765.1 Streptomyces sp. PA03-6a
CACCGGTGGCGGGGGCGGCGGCGGCAGTCACTTCCAGAGCGACGGGGACAGCTTCGACCGGATCGACACCCAGCTCGACGGCATCACCGGCTCCCTGCACGGCAAGTCGAAGGGGCACCTGGGCCGGGCCCGCAACGCCAAGAGCCGCACCGGCGGCCGCGGCGAGATCGCCGAGCACGTCATGCCGATCGCCACGAAGATCGTGGACGGCATCGGCGAGGCGGCCGAGAAGGCCGTGGGCCATCTGCGCGGCGACATGCGCAAGGGCCTCAAGCAGATGCACCAGAACCACCGCGACAACGACGACCACATCGCGACCGAACTGAACACCATTCACGGGGCCCGGAACCGCGATCCCAACAACCCGACCCCGGTCTACCTGCTGCACGACGACGGCAGGGTCCAGCGGGTCCATCCCAACGCCTCGACGAGCGACGTGCACCCCCTGGACACGTCGGGGATCCACAACATCACGGGCGGCAAGTCCTCCACGACCCCCATCAAGAAGGGTGACTACCCGCTTCCGCCGAAGAAGAAGGGCGACATCCGGACCAAGGTGGACTCGCGCCAGATTCCCGAGGGCGGGTCGGAACTGGCGCGAGCCACCCAACTGGCGCGCCAGGCGCACAACGGCACGGGCGACTACGGCGACAACAACTACGCCGCGGTCCGCTACAAGGACGACCGGGGAGGTGAGTTCATCCTCGTCGGGCGGAGCAACCGCGCCATCTACGCGCACTCCGAGCGGGTGCTCGGCGTCCCCATCATGAACACCGGGAACCGGGACCACATCACGGAGCTCTACACGGAGAGAGCACCCTGCGAACGCAGGTCACCCGTGTGCGCCGCATGGCTGCAGCACTACTTCCCCAACGCCTCGGTGGAACACACGTTCCAGTACGGGCCCACCAAGGCGAGCGAGGACGCCGGCAACGAGGAGCACCAGCGCTACATGGAGCGGCTCAAGCAACGTCACGGTCGGGCGTGATGAGTAGACTCCGCTGGTCCGACGCCCACCGACAGGTAGTGCGGCGTCATGGCGAGGAGCAGGAAGGACCGGTGAATGTCGCTCGAGCAGACGCACGCACATCTCGTTGAGGTCTTCGGGCCCGAGGCCGTCGTCCGTGTACCCGAGGACTCCCTCAACCCGGCCATCACGCATAGGGAGACCAGGCGTTTCCTCGCCGGGGCGGGCCTTCCGGATCCCAAGGACTTCCTGTTCGGACTGGAACCGGGCGTCGCCGGCGGCATGAGGCTCGCGGGTGAGGTGTACGAATTCTTCGGCGACATGGAGGACCTCCCGCGGACATCGGACAGCTGGGTCTTCATCGGCTGGATCGGCTACGACGACGGTCTGGTCGTGGACGGCGTCGACGGTTCCGTCCACGCACTCCCCCAGGGCGAGTCCCTCTCCGAGCCGCTTCACCCGGGTCTCGCCGAACTCGCGGAGTTCCTGACCGTTCTGTACGAGGAGCGGGCCAACTACGCCGACGGCACGGACCGACGACTCCGTGAGGAGACCGTGGAGCGGATCACGGCGCGCTTCCGCTCCGTCGACCCCGGCGCGCTGGCCGACGAGGAGGGCACGTACACGCGCCTCCTGGAAAGCATCGCCGAGCATTACTGACGGACCGACGCGACGGAGCGCCCGTCGAGGAGGAAGAGGGCAAGTGACCGACCTTGGGCAACCCGTGGTCGCGCGGTTCGGCGAGGGCGGCGTCCGCCGCTTCGCGAGCGCTCCGGGCGTGGTGGTGCCGCTCCAGGTGGGACCGTATTTCGCGACCGCGCCGGAGGATCCGGAGTCGCTGGTCGAGTACGCGGCGACCCTTGAGGTGGGAGTTCCCGAACGGGCGCGCGAGTACGTACGGCTCGGCAACGACCGCGGGTACGAGATCTGCCTGGCCCCCGACGGCGCCGTACGCGGCGTCCTCGTGGAGTACGACGAGCCCGAGCGGCATGTGAACGGCACCCTGGAGGCGTTCGCCCGGAGCCTGCTGGCACTGGACGAGGCCCTCACGGCGATCGCGGCCACCAACCGGCCCGAGACGGCGTCGCAGGCGTTCGCGGCGCTGGAGACGCGGCTGCGGGAACTGGACGGGACGGCGTTCGCGGACCGCGAGGACTGGTGGCCGCAGGTGCTGGACGACCTCCGGGACACCGCGAGCGCGGAGTGGTTCGCGGCGTTCGAGGTCGTCGACGCCGACGGGGAGGCGAAGATCCTGACCTCCTCGGGCGGGATCTGCGTGCACCCCGAGGAGCGGCTGTGGGCGAACCTGCGGGCGGCCGGGGTGGAACCGGAGCAGGTCAGGCGCATCCACACCGAACTGGAGTCGTGCTTCATGCCGGGGCACTACTGCTCGATGATGCTCGCGGACCTCTTCCCGGAAGCCGGGCTGACGCACAACTTCCCCTACGGGGAGACGGCCGAGTCCCGGGCCGCCGGCATCCGGAAGCTGCGCGAGGCGGCGGCACAGGAAGGCTGAGGAACATGGACGGCGAACTGGGGACGGCGGACCGGCCCGCTCTCGGGGCCGGCCGGGGGCCCGCGGGCCGGCGGGTCCTGGAGTGGGCGACGTCGGGCACCAAGGCACCGCTGGCGGTGACCGGTTCCCCCGGTGCCGGCAAGAGCCATCTGCTGGCGTGGTTCGTGGCCGGCGCGCACGAGGCCCCCGGCACCATGGTGCACGGGCTCGCCCCCGCCCGCGGTCTGACCGTGGACGCCGTGTCCTGGGAACTGGGGCGGCAACTGGGCTACGGGCCGCTCTCCCCGGATGACCTGCTGGGACGGATCCTGGCCGACCCGCGGCCGCTGACCGTGGGCTTCGCCGACCTGCACCGCGCCGGGCCGGGCTGCCGGGAGGGCCTCGTGGACCCCCTGCTGGGCTTCCCGCACGTGCGCGTGCTGCTCGAAGCGGGAGACGTCGGGAGCGTTCCCGACGGCGCCTTCGTGGTCGACCTGGACGACCCCGCACTGACCGATCGCGCGGAGTTCGCCGCCTGGTACGCCGGTCTGGCCCCCGCCGGCGCCGCCTTCACCGCGGACCAGGTGTTCCCGCACCCGGCGACGGCCCGCCTGGCCGCGACGGTGCCCGGGCCGCCCGCCGAAGGGGCCGTACCGGCCGTGTGGTGGGTGCGGCTGCCCGAGGCGGCCCGCCCCGCGCTGCACACGCTGGCCGCGCTGCACGGCCCGGTCCCCCGGGACGTGTGGGAGTTGCTGCACGCGCACCTGACGGGCGACCCGTCGGCGTCGGAGGCCGTCGCTGCCGCCGTGGAGCGCCTGCCCGAGGGGTCCGGGTACGAGGTGCCGCCCGGCGGGCCCGTCGCCGCGGGCCTGGACGAACGCATCGTCGACGTCCTCAAGTCCCGTGCCCTGACCAGCTCCTACGCCCGCGAGCACGTGCTCGGCCACGCCGTCGCCGCCGGTACGGCGGACCGGCTGCTGCGCGACGCGGGCTTCCTCGTCCACGGCTCCGCGACGGCCGTGACGGCGGCCCTCTCCGACCCGGACACCGCGGCCGCGGCCCCCGCGGTGCTGGCCCCCGTGTGGCGCCGCGCGGCGCCCGTGCTGACGACCCCCGGCATGAGCGACCCCGAGCGCGCCGCCGTCCTGCACGCCGCCGCGCTCGCCGACGCACCCCAGATGGCCGCGCTGCTGCGCCCCATCGCCGACCGGCACAACTGGACCGCCGAGTGGTTCCGCCCCGGCGAGTCCTTCACCGCCCTCGGCCCCGGCACGGTCGAGGGGGAGCTGCTCGCGGCCGATCCCCTCGGCCGGCTGCACTCCCTCGACCCCGTCACGGGTGCGGACCTGCGCAGGGTGCCCTCCCCCACCGAGGTACGGCCCGTAGCCCTGGCGGCCCTCGGCGACGGCCTGCTGCTCCTCGACCGCGACCAGCTTCTGCACGCCTTCCCGCCCGGCACGGTCGCCTTCGGTGAGGCCGCCCACCGCCACAACCCGGACGTCCCCTCGGCCCTGGCCTCGGTGCCCTCCTCCGGTCTCCTGGTCGTCGGTGACGCCGAGGGCCGCGTCCACGTGTGGCGCTCCCCCGCATACGACCCCGGGCCCGTGAGCCGCCCCCTGCACCAGGCCCCCGTCTCCGCGGTCGCGCACGTCCACTCGGCCCTGCACGACCTGTCGTTCTGCCTCAGCGGCGGGCTGGACGGCACCCTGCGCCTGTGGGCGACCTCGGACGAACCGATGCCGGACCCCGTGGAGCGGCGCGACTCCGTCATCACCGCCCTGGCCGCCGCGGACACCCCCGCCCACGGCCCGGTCGCCGTCGCCGCCTGGGCCGACGGCCGCGCGAGCGTCTGGAACCTGCTCGACGCCCGCGTCCACCCTCTTCCGCTGCTGCACCGCGCGGACGCCATCGCCCTCGCCCCCGACGGCGCCCTCACGGTCACCGGCCCCGGCGGTACGTACGGCCTCCGGCTCCACCTCGACCGGCTGTGGGCGTAGCGGTGCGAGGAGCAGGAGACCCATCTGCTCGACGCCACGAGGGCAGCGGCGGTTCGACGCACGAGGGGACCGTCCGGCGGTGGCTGGAAGAGCACGGCTGGTACGCCGGGCGGGACGTTCGGGACCCGATCGCCGGTCACCTCGCCTTCCGGCTGCGTGACGCCGAGCGCCAGGGCTTCCCGCTCACCGCGTCCGCCGCCGCACTGCGCTTCCTGCACACGTACGGGCTGCTCCGCCTGCCGTACCCGAAGGCACCAGAGATCGCTCTCGTCGTCCGCCCGGACGTCGGTTACGAGGGCGACGCCGAGGATTTCGCCGAGCTCGGCGGCAACCTGCGCCGGCCGGTGCTCCCCGTCGGGTACGAGACCTCGGAAGGCGGGATCGTGCTGGTCGACGACCTGGGCCGGGTGTTCTGCCAGCACCCCACCGGGCCGTACTTCCTGGGCCACGACGCCTACGAGGCCTTCGCCCGCCGCCTTTCCGGGAGCGTTCTGCCGGACGCGGAGGACTTCCACGTCTGACGCGGCCACCGGCACCGCGGAGCGCGCCGGTTCACGCCGGCCGCGACTGCGCCTGCCTGCGCAGGAATTCGGCGACGTCCTTGCGCCGGGAGTACGGCTGGAGGGTCTGGGCGGTGGAGGAGAGCATGCCCCGCACGCGCGGGGACTGGACGCGGCCCAGGAGGTCCAGGACGCGGATGCCGGCGTCCGTGGCCTCGTCGACGAGGCGGGCGGAGGCGAGGTTGTCGGCGAGTTCCGCGGTGTACAGCGCGGCGTTGCGCGTGAAGTGCGGCGCCTGCAGGCCGACCGCGCGCCGCGCGTGCTCGACGGCGCGGTGGTGGTCGCCGAGGGCGGACCAGGACTGGGCCTCCAGCCCGGCGAGTTCGGCCTCGCCGTAGAAGGTCATCCACTCGGGGTCCGCGGCGCGGGGGCCGCTGCCGAACAGGGTCTGGGCACGGGCGAGGGCGCGTTCACAGCCGGGGCGGTCGCCGAGACCGGCCCACCCGCCCGCCTCGCGGAGGGCGAGCAGCGAGAGCAGGCGCGGCGAGCCGAGGTGGCGGGCGGCCTGCTGGGCGGCCTGGGCCGCGCGGACGGCCTCGCGGGGGCGCCCGGCATCGCGGGCGAGGAAGGAGGCGTTGCAGAAGGCGTGCGCCTCCAGGGCGCGGTCGCCGGCCATGCGGGCGGTGGCGAGGGCCTCGCCGTAGAAGGAGCGGGCGTCGGCGAGGCGCCCGGAGTCGTGGGCCAGCCAGCCCACGGAGATGGCGAGTTCACCGGCGCCGCCCATCAGGTCCTCGGCGACGGCCTGGCTGTAGGTGCCCTCGTCGAGGAGGCGGTAGGCGGCCCCGAGGGAGTGGCCGGCCTGGCGGTAGAGCGCGCCGGCGCCGTGCCGGTCGTCGTGCAGGCGGATCTCGCGGACGGCCGCGCGGACGGCCCGGGCCTGGGGTCTGCCGACCTTGTGCACCGGCTCCGCCGCGGCGGCGGGCCCCAGCATCAGGGTCGTGGCGATGGCGGCCGGGCCGCCGGTCATGAACGCGCGACGCAGCACGTCGCTCTCCTCGTCGGTCTCGGTCTCGTACGGGGCCGGCCGGGGGGCCGGGACCGCCGTGCCGCGCCGGCCGCGGACCAGCTCACGCGGCTCGAAGCCCATGTCGGCGAGGTCGCGGCCGGGGAACATGTGCCGGAAGACCCGCTCGTAGGCGTAGTTGGGGCAGCGGATCTCCCCCGACTCCACGCGGCCGATGTAGCGGGCGTCGCAGCTGACCTGTTCGCCGATGTCCCGCCCCGCGCGGCGCACGGCGGCGGCGAACTCACCGGGGGACCGGTCTCCGCGCAGGCGCCGGAAGGCTGTGTTGGGGGTGGAAGGTGACGAATGCATCGCCGGGCTCCCGTTGGACGGTCGGTGCGGTGCCGGTTGGCGGCGCGACGACCGTACTCGCTGTGAGGGCCCGAGTACCGTGGGTTTGGCTACAAAAGGGATATCTCACCCTCCATTCGCCATGAAACGCCACCCCTGTCGGCGTCAAGCGGGCGTAGCCGTTGACGTCCGCGCGCGTTGGACACCGTGCAACCCACCGTCCGACCCCAAGGAGGATTCGCCTTGTTGGACGAACCATGGGATCTGGTCACCGTCCCGGCCCGGCAGGGACTGGAGGCCGTGGACATCCTGCGCATGCGGACCGGTCTCGGACCCGTGCTGCACGACAGCTCCGGTCACAGCCTCGGCTTCCTGGTGCCGCCGGGCACGGCCGACGGCTGGGACATGCCGGGCAGCGCCTGCACGCAGACCGAGGGCGGCGGCTTCACCGTCCCCGGCGAGCTGCGGGAGCCGCCGGTGGCGGGCACCGGCTGGCTGGTGCCCCCGCACGACGACAGCGCCGTGACGGACCCGGCGGTGCTGCGTGACGCGCTGGGCGAGGCCGCCCGGATGATCGAGCTGGCCGACCGGCTCTGAGCCCCGCGACGCCTGCCGCCCATACTGGGGTGCATGGCACCGCGCAGGACGAGGACGACGAAGGCACCGGACGGCATACGCGAGCAGGTCGGCGGGGGTCTCGCCGAGCTCGTGCCGGACCGGGACCGGCCGCGGGGCTGGTCGCTGCTGATCGACGGGGCGCCGCAGTCGCACGTCGACCTCGGCGACCCGGAGTACCTGGACTTCTCCTACCAGCGCAGGCTCGGCCACGTCGTCGACCTCGCCGCGCCGCCCGGCCGCCCGCTGCGCGTGCTGCACCTGGGCGGCGGCGCGCTGACCCTGGCCCGCTACACCGCGGCGACCCGGCCGCGCTCGACGCAGCAGGTGGTGGAGCTGGACACCGCGCTGGTCGAGCTGGTGCGGCGGGAACTGCCCTGGGACCGCACCTGGCGCATCAAGGTGCGCGGCGGCGACGCCCGCGAGGGCCTGGCGAAGGTCCCGGAGGGCTGGGCGGACCTGGTCATCACGGACGTCTTCGGCGGGGCCCGTACGCCCGCCCACCTGACCAGTACGGAGTTCCTCGCGCAGGTGCGGCGCACGCTGACGCCCGGGGGGCTCTACGCCGCCAATGTGGCGGACGGCGGACGGCTGGAGTTCCTGCGGGCGCAGATCGCGACGGTGCGGGCCTGCTTCCCGCACGCGTGCCTGGCGGCGGATCCCGCGGTCCTGCGGGGGCGGCGCTTCGGCAACGTCATCCTGGTGGCCGCGGACGGCGAACTGCCCGTGGCGGAGTTCACCCGGCGGGTGGCCTCGGACCCGCATCCGGGACGGGTCGAGCACGGCCGGGAGCTGGACGCCTTCGCGGGCGGCGCGGCGCCGGTCACCGACGCCACGGCGGCGGCCTCGCCCGCTCCCCCGGAGTCGGTGTTCCGCTAACCGCCCGTGTTCTGCGCCTTGTACGTGTCGACCGTGGGCGGATGCCCGTTCCAGGTGCAGAAGAGCGACGAGGTCGTGGTGACCGAGACGAAGTCGACGCGGATCCACTCCGGTTGCTTCCAGACCTTCATCTCCCAGCCGGAGTCGGGCGTCGCCGAGACCAGGGTCGCGGAGGTCTCGCCCAGGTCGAGCACGACCCGTCCGCCCTCGACCGTGTAGCCGTGCACGTTGCCGGTGTCGGCGGAGGAGGTGGTGGCGGGGGTGGCCGAACCG
>NZ_JARAVK010000334.1:0-8037 GCF_033792765.1 Streptomyces sp. PA03-6a
GAACGTGCAGTTCCTGTACGCCCCGGACGGCACCCCGCTGTGGGTCTCCGACGTCGAGCCCGGCTCCACGCCCGACATCACCGCCGCACGCATCCACGCACTGCCCGCCCTCTATGATCTAGTTGGTGTTCCGAAGGGTTGCGAAGCCGGACCGGACGTACACCACCCGGCTTCCCACCTCGGCTCCTTGCCCCCGAAGTGGGAAGCCAAATCGGTCAGAGTGAAATTACCGTCGGAGTCCCGGCCCGGCCCTTCCCCCGCGCTGCGGTGGTTACCAGCGCATGCCGAGTGCGTCGAGTTCGGCCCGCCGTTCCTCGGTCAACTTCCCGGCGCGGCGGCGGGCGTTGTCCACGAACTGGCCTAGCTTGACCTCGGTCACGGCCCCGTCAGACTCAGTGAGCTCTTTCAAAGTGGCCACCGATCGGATGACGTCTCAAACGACTGCTCTCCGCGGCACACTACAAGCGGCCCTGCTTGTGGCCCGGTCAACGTTTCGCGACAGCGTCACCCGTTCGAGCCTCGGCTGAAAGGGCTCAGTGAGCTGCTCCACGTGCTTGCGGGGCGCCTGGAGGCTCCCCTCGCGGGCGTGGAACTGCCGCGCCGCCCGAAAAGTTCACCGCCCACTTGTCAGCCTGCGTACGAGGCGCCTGCGGCCTCGCCGAAGGGTCCGCCGGGCCGAGGTGGAGCATGTTCTCCAGCATCCAAGCCTGAGCGGGCAGCAGAGCGTCCCAGCCCAGGCGCTGCGGCTGGACCCACGCCCCGAGGTCCTCGCCCTGGACGCTGACCTCGCCGGGCACGACCGGGAGCGGCCGGCCGTCCTCGATGAGCCGACGGCACAGCCGGTAGGAGCGCTGCCACACCACGGGCCAGGAGGGGCACCAGGACGGGTCGATGGCCTCCAGCGCGTCCCGCCGTTCCTCGGACAGGGCGCCTGCGGTAGAGCCGACGGGCAGCCCTGTCTCGCGCCGTTGCGCGATGGTGTCGGCGAGGAGTCCACCGGTGGGAATGCTCGGGGACAGTCTCGACAAGGCCGTGCAGGGCGCGTTCACCCGCGCGATCCCGAAGTCCGCCCCGGCGCAGATGCGTTACCTGGTTAAACAACTCAAGGGCACCAAGGCAGTTGCCCAGTTGCTCGGGATCTCGCAGCGGACCGTGGAACGCTACGTGAAAGACCAGATCAAACGGCCCCGCGCCGACCTCGCCGCCCGGATAGAGCGCGAGGTACGCCAGCGCTGGCAGCCGCAGGTCCGGGCCCGAGCCAAGCAGGCCGCGGCCACCACCGGCGGCATCGTCATCGACACCCGCGCCCGCTTCGGCTTCACCGCCGCCCCCGGCTCCACCGACGACGCCCGCATCCGCCTGATCACCCAAGCCCTTCCCCCGGAGTATGCGGCCCGCCTTTTCGAAGCCCAGGACGCCGGCGCGAGTGAGCAGCAGCAGCTGCGCGCGATCGCGGCCGAGGGCCTGCAGGAGATCTACTTCCGCGACCGCGGCCGCCGCGCCGCCAGCCTGGAGGTGGAGTTCACCGACATCGACTACATCGACTTCGAGCTGTAGCAGCGGGTGGAATGCTTGGCCAATGATCGCCGACCGCCGTTCACTCGGTACCGGGCCAAGGCCAGCCCTGCCGTCCAAGGTCGCCCTGCCGCGCAGCCTTACCGCCGCCGAGGTCGCTGCCGTCCTGGGCGAGCAGGCCAGCGCGGCACCGGACTTCGCGGTGGGACTGCGCCGGCGGCTGGGCCCCGGGCCGCAGGGGACGCAGCCCGCGGCCCGGGAGTGACCCGTGAAGTGAAGCTGGGAGCGAGGACGCAGCCCCGCGGCTCAGCCGCCGGCGCAGTCCCAAGGTGCGGGCAGGCAGGAGTTCCTCGCGGTGTTCTGGCCGCTGCCGGAGAGCGATGGCACCTTGCCGGCGCGGAGCGACTGGAGGGGCCGTGCCGCCCTTGCTGCAGGCCGGAGAGGCTCCGTTTGACAATGGGCATTTCAACTGTCTGGGTACATTCAGGCCATGGAGACACGGAACGGCACTCTCTGGCTGACCGCTGACGAACAGTACAGCTGGCGTATCCACTTGGAGGTCGGCAAGCTGCTGACCCACCGGCTCGATCGCGAGCTGCGGCCGTTCGGTCTCAGGTACAGCGACTATGAGGTCCTGGCCCATCTTTCGGAGTCTGCCGGGCGCCGGATGCGGATGAGCGACCTGGTCCGTGCCACCCTGCATTACAAGAGCCGGGTGTCCCAGCAGGTCAGCCGTTTGGAGAGTGCTGGCCTGGTCTGCCGTGAGATATGCGAGTCCGACCGGCGCGCGCTGTATGTCGTGCTCACCGAGCAGGGCTGGAAGACCCTGCGCACGGTTGCCCCGCACCATGTCGCGGCCGTCCGGGAGCACTTCATCGACCTGCTTCCGGACGAGCTCCCCGCCGCCCTCTGCAAGGCCCTCACCCCGGTGGCAGAGCACCTGCGTGCGGTGCGCGGCAAGGCCTGACCGGGCACCGCACGCCCCCGTGACGCAGCCAGTTCCGGGTGCGGCAGGGCAGACCACCCCCGCGGCGGATTCCGGCCGCACCCGGAGAGCGTTGACACTACCGGGTCGGGTGACAGCGAGCCATGATCCGCTCACAGTGTGGTATGGCTGGCGGTCTGGTGGAGCCCGCCTGGCCAGTGCCGGGGGGCGGGGAACCTGCGCGTGGCCAGACGGGCTGTGGCGGTCCCTGGCCCTGCCGGAGCACGTCCTGGACGGAAAATCCAGGTGGGGTCGTATCCCCAGGGTGCGCCCGCGTCGGGCTCGGGGCACGCTGGTGGAGCGAGTCGTGTGGTGGTCCAGGTGCCTGCGATGAGCGGTGGCCGGCGCGTCCGACCGAATCGGCCCTGGAGGTCGGCCGGCCCCACTTCCGGGGCCATGGGCGTCCTGGCCAGGCCATAGACAGGCCCGTCGCTTCGCCGCGGCGGGGCCTGTCAGGCGAGAGGGCTTCGGCAGGGACGGAGACCTCGGAACTCAGGTTGCTTGCCACCAGGGGGGTGCACAAGCCGCGCGCCCCATACGAGTGATGGGCGGGCGGCCGCGCCAGACAAGGGCTGAGGGAACGGTCCAGGGCTCGTGGCGTGCGCCTGTGCCAGGCCCGGGAGACGCTGATGGCGTGAACGAGCGCCGGGTGATCGTGATGCCGCCGTCGCCGGGCGGCGGACGGCGTGTCCGGGTCGAGGGCGAGATCCTTGGCGTGGCGTACAACCTCCGGGACTTCCTGGAATTCGTACGGCGCGCCGGCCTGGATCCCGACATGGTCAACGTCGTAGACGAGGACCTCATCGAGTGGCGTGGCGGAGGCCCCGACGAACCCCAACGAGCACTTGCCATCCTGGGCATCACCAAACGATCCGGACACCTGCGGAACTTGATCAAGCCCTGCTTCAGCACGGGATGAATTTAGCGGCAAAACGTTGGGTAGTGTAATTTGAGCGCCACGGAAATGGCACCAGGGCGCAAGCCGTGGAGATGCGCGTGGATGTCGAATTGTATACGCCATTGACGCAAAGCTTCGCGTCATGAGACCACTTCAGAGCCACAACGCAAGACCATCCCATCTAACTTTACGTAACCGCTTCCAGGACTTTTGTCATGAATTGCGACACGTTGCGTCCGTGCGTTGTCACCAACTTCAGAACGCGACAAGGAATTTGCGAGACCTTTGATTGGGCAGCGGACTGATGCACCTGACCGTTTCGTTAACAACATGTTGCGATCTCGGTCCCGTCCTTTACGAGAGCCTGACCAGTCTGGTGCTCTGACAGCACGCTACCGCTAGGTGCTTGGAGAGTAGAATGGCCAGAAAGACCCTTGCTGGTATTTTCACGCTAACCGTCGCAGCGTCATTTACAATGGCAGCGTGCGATAGCTCCGTTAACAGCGTGACTAGAATTGACGAAAAGTCACTCGCCATCGGTTTTCAGGGACCCCTTTCAGGAAAGAATAGCGCAGTAGGCTTCAGCGAGCTCAGCGGCTTGCAGATGGCTGCCGATGAGGCAAACATCCGAGGCAACCTCCCGTTCACTGTGACAGTCACGGAGTCAGACGATCAAGGCCTTCCGGGTGAATCGGCAGCTGCCGCACAACGGCTTGTGAGCGATAAATCGGTGAAAGCTGTAATCGGCCCGTCTTTCTCCGGGCCGGCTAAGGCTGCAGGTCAGATTTATGCGAACTCGAAGCTTGTTACGGTCACACCTTCCGCAACAAGTCCAGAGCTAACTAAGCTAGGGTTTACGTCGTTTCTGAGAGGAGTTTCGAATGACAGGGTACAGGGTCTAGGTATAGCCAGGTTCCTGGAAGGGCATGCTGGCGTGAACAAGGTATTCGTTATTAACGATGGAAGTGAATACGGCGTTGGACTCGCATCCACAGCAGTCCAATATCTAAAGAGAGCCGGCATAACTACCGTTACGGAAAAAATTCTTTCCGGCACCCTGGACTATGGTAGCGCAGCGACCACCATTAAAAACTCGAGAGCAAATGCACTGATCTACGCCGGATATTACGCAGACCTTGCACCTTTTGCGCGGAAACTGAAAGATGTAGGATATAAGGGAATCGGCATATCGGGGGACGGGTCCAACCATTCGACATTTATCCCATTGGCTGGCGAAGCCTCTCAGGGCTGGTACTTTACGTGTCCATGCATCGACTCAAGCAAGAATGCCAAAGCCAAAGCTTTCAACAAGGCATACCGGGATAAGTTCGGCACTCCTCCCGCCGCCTACGCCGTAGAGGCCTATGACATTGCCAAAATGATCATACAGGAATTCTCGAATCTCGGCACGAACGTTTCGCGTGCGCAGATTCTGGCCAACCTCAAGAAGGTCAAATATAGCGGCCTTAGTAAGCGATTTTCTTTCGACGATTCTGGCGAGCTAGAATCGGACAGAATTGGCCTGTATCGGGTAGAGGGTAGCGAAATAAACTATTTGGGGGTTGTGAAGTAATTATCCGGGACCCCTGTAACCTGGCTTATCATGCATAACGCTCCATCCTCCGCGCTTCGGAAGGACTCCCCTTACGAGCTGTCCCATGTCCCGAACCGCGAAGCGGCGGGCGCCGGGCGAGGTGTTGATGGCAGAGAACGCACCTGTCTTGGAGTGCGTCGGGGAGGCTTGATCGCCTTGGGGCGGCACCGGCACCTGCCCCGTGAAGCCGGGGGTGACCGGTTGAGAGATGGACTGCATCAGACCGACTGGGCCGTGCTACCTGGTCTTGGCGCGTGTACGACCTGCGCGCACCTCATCGCGCGGGCGCGCTCGGGGCGTGGGGGCCCCGACGTGTGGTGAACGACGAAGGCCAGCGCGCGTGACACCAGCTGTACAGCGTCAAGCTGAACGGAGGAGCTGCCACTGTCACGGAAGTGAAAGATCGCACTTGTCCTCGGAGGCGGTGATAGCGGCCAGATTCTCTGCCTTCTGCTTGTCTGTCAGGCGCTTGGTTCTTGGCGGTGTTCGGGCTGGGCTGGAAAGCGCTTTGACGGGCACTCGGCTGCTGGCCGACCGCGAACGCGGTCGTGGAACCGATAGTGAGGACTGTCAGTGCAGCCGTGCCCGTGCCCAATAGCAGGCATCAGGGTGGACCGGCTTGTTGTCGGCATAGGAGTTCCTGTCTCGTTTACTTGCTTGCCACGTTGGGCCGGACCGCTCGGCTGGCAAGCAGAGGGATGATGAAGTGGACGCGAGCGAGTTGCGATGGGCTCTCTCGCGGGGCCACAGAGCATGGGTGCATCTTGTCCGACGCATCGCAAAGATTGCGCGCTCTTTCGCGCCTTGCTGGAATGGATGCGCGGGCAAGAGAGCGTTTGAGGTGATGCTGATGTGTCTTATTCCGGACTCCCCTTGAGTGCTTCGTGACGTAGATCACATCTATCGGTTCGTTTTGGCGTTGTTCTTCTACGCAATCCTGGCTCAGCGGCTCTATACTCGGGCGTGAATTTTCGGGTAAAGGCTGTACCTGCCGAGGGAGCGACCATCAGCCCGGTCCTTCGCAACTTCAGCTGACCTCGAGAGTGAGTGTCGTTGGTGGACAACAGCAGTGGTGTCGGCGTTCTCGACAAGGCGGCTTTGGTGCTCAGCGCGCTGGAGTCCGGCCCCGCCACCCTGGCCGGTCTCGTGGGCGCCACGGGTCTCCCTCGTCCCACTGCGTATCGTCTTGCGGTCGCTTTGGAGTACCACCGGATGGTGGCGCGTGACTTGCAGGGGCGCTTCATCCTCGGTCCGCGGCTGTCCAAGCTGGCCGCCGCGGCGGGCGAGGACCGCCTGCTGGCCACGGCCGGGCCGGTGCTGACGCATTTGCGCGACATGACCGGCGAGAGCGCCCAGCTCTACCGCCGCCAGGGCGACATGCGCATCTGCGTGGCCGCCGCCGAGCGGCTGTCCGGACTCCGGGACACCGCTCCGGTCGGCTCCACGCTGCCGCGGTATCCATTTTGGGCCCAATCGAGCGACTCACCCGTCGCCCCGGGCGCATGCACTCCCAAGCCGTCGTTGACGCGGCGGACCGCTTGTCCGAACACTGCGCTACATAGGAAGCAGTGCCGATCCCGCCGCTGCGATCTCTCGGGCAGTGATGTTGAGAGACAGTTGATCGTTGCTGTGTTGCTGCTACTCAATGAGCTCTTTCAAAGTGGCCACCGATCGGATGACGTCTCAAACGACTGCTCTCCGCGGCACACTACAAGCGGCCCTGCTTGTGGCCCGGTCAACGTTCGCGACAGCGTCACCCGTTCGAGCCTCGGCTGAAAGGGCTCAATGGCTGTTTTCGCGAGGTGGGGCCACTGTCGCGGAGGTGAGAGATCTGGCTCGGGCGACTGTAAGGGGGCGTTATCGAGCAGGTGAACCTGCTGTCGTGGGCGCGAGAGATCGCACCCGTGGGCGTCACCCCCGCGTGCCGGCCCGTGATCAGCGGACCGGTGGGCTGCCCAAACCCGGGGGGTGGGGCCGCTGGTTACGGCCCCACCTGGTTCGCACTCGCGTCGATGATGTCAGCGCAGGCCGAAGGCCCGGGTGATCGTCTGGGACACGGTGTTGCCCGCGTTGTCCCGGGCGGTGACCCGGAGCGTGGCGAAGCCTGCGGACTTCGGGGCGTGCAGGCCCGTCAGCCAGCCGCTGCCGCTGCGGTCCAGGCCGACGCGCTGCCAGGTCTTCCCGTTGTCGTAGGAGACCTCGAGTGAGGGCTTCCCGATGGCGGCGGTCGTACCGGGCAGGTGCGAGGCGGTCACCGTCAGCTTGGCGTGCCGGTCGGCCCGGCCCGCCTTGTCGGTGTCCACGCTGTAGTCGAGCTGGATCAGCGGCAAGGACTCCGCCGACTCGCTGCCGGTGGCCGCGGAGGTGAAGTTCCACTCGGTCAGCGTGTGCGTCGAGTACGGGTGGGTCCATTCCGCGCGGTCGTTGTCGACGACCAGCCGGTAGGGCAGCCGCTCTGGGGCGAGTCCGGTGATCGGCAGGTACTCGGCGTTGCCCCAGTTGAGCTGCCGGTCGCCCTGGTAGAGCGACATCCAGTCCTTGACCTTGTAGTTGGCGTACGCCTCGCCGACGTGGCCCGAGCCCGAGTCACCCCAACCGGGGGCTGGGATGTAGACGGTGTCGAGGTAGCGCACCGGCTGGTAGCCGATGGGGCCCATCCGGGGGCGCTGGATCGGCCCGAACCAGCTGACCTCGCCCTTCCGACCAGCCGGGTACCGCAGGGGTTCCATCGCGTGCTGCCCCGTCTCGCCCTGGATGAACGCGTCGTCCAGCCAGGTCGTGCCGACGGTCACCCAGTCGGTGCGGTCGCCCTGGGCGGGAGCGGTGAGCTGGTTGCCGACCACCCAGCCCCGCCACACGTCGGGCCGGAACTCCAGCGCCTTGCCCTGCCGGTAGTTCCGGAACGAGACGTCCACCCGGCCCAGGTCCCCGGTCTTCTCACGCCACGTCGGGTCCGCCGGGACGGCGCCGGTCCAGTGGTGCACCACGTCGTAGAGGTAGTCGGTGGTGGGGTTCGAGGTGACCTTCAGCTTGACCGGGCCGTGC
>NZ_JARAVK010000335.1:0-8002 GCF_033792765.1 Streptomyces sp. PA03-6a
CGTGCAGCGCGCCGAAGTGCTTGTTCACGTCCTTCAGTACGACCAGGTCGTCGGGCGCCGGAACGGCGTCCTCGGTCACCGGCACTTCGGTCATCGGCGTGTGCTCCATCCTCGTCGGTTGACCAGACCTTGGCGATCACCCTATTGACGCTTGGCAAACCGAGTCAGCACATCTGAGGGGAACTTGAGCATCACGATCCGGTCACTGGCTGGCACAAATCCGGCACTGTGGGTGAGCTCGGCCGGTTGTGCAGCGTACCGGCTCCGTAACAGTCGCCCCGCAGGAGCGGGCTGCGCTTGACGCGCACGTGGCACATCGGCGTGTATTCGGTGGTGGAGCATGATTGCGGGGGGCGTGAAGGGCCGGACCGCGGGAGGTGAACGGATGAGACTGCTGCTCGTGGAGGACGACCACCGGGTCGCCGCCGCGCTGTCGGCCGTGCTGGCCAAGCACGGGCTGCAGGTCACCCACGCCCGCAGCGGCGAGGAGGCGCTGCACGCGCTGCTGCCGGACCACGGGCCCGGCTTCGACGTGGTCCTGCTCGACCTCGGCCTGCCCGACCAGGACGGCTTCGAGGTGTGCAGCCGCATCCGGCTGCGCACCGCCATCCCCGTGATCATGGTGACCGCGCGCGCCGACGTGCGGTCCCGCATCCACGGCCTCAACCTCGGCGCCGACGACTACGTGGTGAAGCCGTACGACACCGGTGAGCTGCTCGCCCGCATCCACGCCGTCTGCCGCCGCAAGGCGCAGGAGGCGTCCGCCGGGCCCGAGGCGGAGGGCGCGGAGGCCGCGGGCGGTGTCATCGGGCTCGGCCCGGTCCGTGTGGAGCTGGAGACCCGCAAGGTCACCGTCGGCGACGAGCCGGTCGCGCTCACCCGCAAGGAGTTCGACCTGCTCGCGATGCTCGCGCAGCGGCCCGGTGTGGTCTTCCGCCGGGAACAGATCATCAGCGAGGTGTGGCGCACGAGTTGGGAGGGGACCGGGCGCACCCTTGAGGTGCATGTGGCGTCCCTGCGGTCCAAGCTGCGCCTGCCCTCCCTGATCGAGACCGTGCGCGGGGTGGGCTACCGCCTCGTCGTGCCCTCCGGCTAGGAGGCCGTTCCTCCGTGCGCACCCGGCTGCTGCCGCTGCTCATCGTGCTGATGGCCGGTGTGCTGCTGGCCCTCGGCTTCCCGCTGGCGGCCAGCCTGGCCGCCGCCCAGCAGCAGCGCGTCGTCGTCGACCGCATCGACGACACCGCGCGCTTCGCCGCGCTCGCCCAGTACGTCAGCACCGACGGCAGCGGCGAACGGGTGGAGACGTTGCGGGCGGAGCTGCTGCAGTACCACTACGTGTACGGGATCCGGGCCGGCGTCTTCGACCGCGACGGCGAGCCGATCGCCTCGGCCCCGAAGGGCTGGACGCTGCCCACCGGCGGTGAGGCCTTCACCGCGTACAGCGAGGCCCTGGCCGGGCGGCGCAGCCACGACCCCAAGCAGATCTGGCCCTGGCAGCACCGCTCCCTGTCGGTCGCCTCCCCGGTCGTCCGGGACGGCGACGTCGTCGCGGTCGTGCTCACCGACTCGCCGACCGGCGCGATGCGCTCGCGCATCCTGCGCGGCTGGCTGCTGCTCGCGGCCGGTGAGCTGGCCGCCATGATCGTGGCCGTCATGGCCGCCTTCCGGCTCACCGGCTGGGTGCTGCGCCCGGTCCGGGTGCTGGACCGGGTCACCCACGACATCGCCACCGGCCGGATGAAGTCCCGCGTGGCGGTGTCCGGTGGACCGCCGGAACTGCGGCGCCTGGCACGCTCGTTCAACGAGATGGCCGACAACGTCGAGGAGGTCCTCGACCAGCAGCGGGCCTTCGTCGCCGACGCCTCCCACCAGTTGCGCAACCCGCTGTCCGCGCTGCTGCTGCGGATCGAGCTGCTGGGCCTGGAACTGCCCGACGGGCACGAGGAGATCGCCTCGGTCCGGGAGGAGGGCAAGCGCCTCGCCTCGGTCCTGGACGACCTGCTGGGCCTGGCCACCGCCGAGCACGCGGAGGCCAACCTCGCCCTCACCGACATCGCCGCCCTCGCCGCGGAACGCGTGGAGGCGTGGCGGCCGGTCGCCGAGCGCGACGGCGTGGAGCTCTCCTACGGGGGCGCCGCCGCCGTGACCGGCTGGGCCGACCCGGTGGCGCTGTCCAGCGCCCTCGACGCCGTGATCGACAACGCCGTGAAGTTCACCCCGGACGGTGAACGCGTGCGGGTCACCACCGAACTGCGCGGCCGCCCCGGCGCCATCGACGTGACCGTCGCCGACGGCGGCCCGGGTCTCACCGAGGACGAACTCGCCCGCATCGGCGACCGTTTCTGGCGCAGCCCGCGTCACCAGAACGTCGACGGCTCGGGCCTCGGCCTCTCCATCGCGCGGGTGCTGCTGGCGCAGGGCGGCGGCAGCATCGCGTACGCGCCGAACGAGCCGCACGGACTGGTGGTGACCCTCACGGTGCCGCGTACGGCTCCCTGAGCCCGGGGCCGGCCTGGCGGGCCAGCGGGTTGGAGCCGATCGAGTTGTGGATGCTGAAGTTGACGGCGTCCGAGCGGTAGCGGTCGTCCGACCACTCCACCGGGCGGCCCTTCTGCGTGGTGGTGACCCGGCGCACCCGCAGCAGCGGGCTGCCGCGCCGCACGCCCAGCAGTTCGCTGTCCCGGGTGCCGGCCGCGACCGCGTCGATCAGGTGCTCCCCGTAGGCGAAGACCAGGCCCGTGTCGTCGTACAGCCGCTGGGTGACCGACTCGCAGTCAGGCTCTATGCGCAGCACCGCGGGGGCGATCCAGTCGGCGTAGACCGTGCGCTCCACCAGGACGTGCTCACCGTCCAGTCCGCGCACCCGCAGCACGTACAGCACGTCCGCGCCCGTGCGCAGGTGCAGGCGCGTGGCGTCCTCCGCGGTGGCCGGCCGGGTCTCGGTGCGGACCACGGTGCCCGAGGCGGCGCGGCCCATGGCCCGCGCCCACTGGGCGAAGCTGCGCAGCTCCGCGAAGCTCTGGCTGCGCCGGCTGGCCAGCACGACGCGGCGGGCGCCCTGACGGGAGCCGATCAGCCCCTCCGCGGTCAGCGCGGCCACGGCCTGGCGCACCGTGCCGCGGGAGACGCCGTACCGGGCGGCCAGTTCGGTCTCCGGGGGGAGCAGGGCACCGACCGTGTACTCCTCGTCGTCGATGGCCCGCCGGAGCTCCTCGGCGATCTCCTCGTGCCGCGCCGCCACCGCGCCCCCTTCCGTTCATTCACCGTCTGCGCACAACATCGCTCAGCGTAGACGAGCCGGGCGCCGATCGCGCGCAGGGGTTCCCGGCTTCCGGGGCCGCTCCCGGGGTCCTTGGCTGAAAAGGGACGACTGCCCTCTGCAGGCTTGCCGAGGTTTTCCCGCCGTTTACGGAAAGGCCATTGACGCACGGCCTACTGAGGGCCAACTTGTTCGGACAAGTTGAACCGCCCGACCTCCCTGGCCCTCAGGACCCGACTTCCCCTCCAGGAGACTTCCGTGCCCGCGTCCCTCCCGAAGGCGGCCGTACTCGCCGCCGGCCTCGCCGTGACCGCGCTGGCGCTCAGCGCCTGCGGCTCGGCCCCCACCACCCAGACCGCCGCCGACGGCAAGAACGGCAAGAGCGCGGCCACCGCGACCTCCGCCGAGGAGTTCGGCGGCATGGACGCCCTGGTCGCCGCCGCCAAGAAGGAGGGCACGCTCAACGCGATCGCCCTGCCCCGCGACTGGGCGAACTACGGCGCGCTGATCGACGGCTTCACCAAGAAGTACGGCATCAAGATCCAGAACGAGACCCCGGACGCCGCCAGCCAGGACGAGATCAACGCCGTCACCTCCCGCAAGGGCCAGGACCGCGCCCCCGACGTCCTCGACCTCGGCGCGTCCTTCGCGATCAGCGGCGCCCAGCAGGGCCTGTTCGCCCCCTACAAGGTCGCCTCCTACGACGACATCCCGGCCGCCCAGAAGGACGCCCAGGCCCGCTGGTACAACGACTACGGCGGCTACGTCTCCATCGGCTGCGACGCCAAGCGCGTCAAGAACTGCCCGACCACCTTCGCCGACCTGCTCAAGCCCGAGTACAAGGGCCAGGTCGCGATGAACGGCAACCCGACCAAGTCGGGCTCGGCCTTCGGCGGCGTCTACGCGGCGGCGCTGGCCAACGGCGGCTCCTTCGACGACATCCAGCCCGGCATCGACTTCTTCGGCAAGCTGAAGAAGAACGGCAACTACAACCCCGTCGAGTCCACCCCGGCCACCGTCGAGAAGGGTGAGACCCCGATCAGCATCGACTGGGACTACCTCAACGCCGGCTACGCCGAGGAGTTCGCCAGCAAGGGCGTGGACTGGAAGGTCTCCGTCCCGAGCGACGGCGAGTACGCCCAGTACTACGCGCAGGCGATCAACAAGGACGCCCCGCACCCGGCGGCCGCCCGCCTGTGGCAGGAGTACCTGTACAGCGCCGAGGGCCAGAACCTGTGGCTCGCCGGCTTCGCCCGCCCCGTCCTGATGCCCGCCATGGACACGGCCGGCACCCTCGACAAGACCGCCGCCGGCAAGCTCCCCGCGGTCAGCGGCACCCCGTCCTTCCCGACCGACGCCCAGCAGAACAAGGCCAAGGAAGTGCTGGCCCAGGGCTGGGGCAAGGCCGTCTCCGGATGACCGACCCGATGACCGCCACCGCGGCGCCCGTCGCCGCCGCTGCCGGGGCCACCGCCCCGGCGCGGCGGCGCTCGGCCGGCTGGCTCGCGGTGGTCCCGCTGCTCGTCTTCGTCGCGATCAGTTTCGGGGCCCCCGCGGTCGCCATGCTCAACGGCGCCTTCACCGTCAAGGACCCCGCGACCGGGGCCACCTCGTACACCACGGCCAACCTGACCGCCTCCCTGCAGGGCGCCTACCTGACCGCCCTGTGGGGCAGCGTGAAGCTGTGCGGGCTCTCCGCCGCCATCGGCGCGGTGTTCGGGCTGCTGCTCGCCCAGGCCGTGGTGACCTCGCGCTTCCGCGCGCTGCGTGAGGCCGTGCTGACCGCCTCCGGCGTGCTCGCCAACTTCGGCGGGGTGCCGCTGGCCTTCGCCTTCGTGGCGACCCTGGGCAACGCCGGCGTCCTCACCCGCCACCTGGGTCTCGCCGACCACGGCTGGAGCCTCTACAGCTTCTGGGGCCTGGTCATCGTCTACCTCTACTTCCTCATCCCGCTCATGGTGCTCACCGTGACCCCGGCGCTGGAGGGGCTGCGCGTCCAGTGGCGCGAGGCGGCCCAGAACAACGGCGCCACCAACGGGCAGTACTGGCGGCACGTCGCCCTGCCCGTGCTGGCGCCCTCGCTCCTCGGCGGCCTGGTCCTGCTCTTCGGAAGCGCCTTCGCCGCCTACGCCACCGCCGCGGCGATGGTCGGCAGCTCCGTGCCGCTGATCACCCTGCAGATCGCCGACGCCATCTCCGGCAACGTCCTGGTCGGGCAGGAGAACGTCGCCCTCGCCCTCAGCCTGGACATGGTCGTCGTCGCCGGCCTGGTCATGGCGGTCTACCTGCCCCTGCAACGACGGAGCGCGCGATGGCTGGTCTGACGAGCACCCGGATCCGGCCCTGGCGCGGCATCGTCCTCGCCGGTGCCGGCCTCTACTTCCTGGTGCCGCTGGCCGCCTCGGTGATCTTCACCGTGGACGTCCCCGGCCAGGGCATCACCTTCGACGCGTACGGGCAGATCCTGGGCGCCGAGGGCTTCACCTCCAGCCTGCTGCTCTCCCTGGAGCTCGCGGCCGCCACCATCGCCGTCGTCCTGCTGCTGATGGTGCCGGCCATGGTCGCGCTGCGGCTGTCCGCGCCCCGGCTGCGCCCGGTGGTCGAGGTCATCTGCTCGCTGCCGCTGGTCGTGCCGCCGATCGCGCTGGTCGCCGGGGTGAGCAACGTGCTGCGCTGGGGCCCCGAGCACCTGGCCAGCACGCCGCTGTTCCAGACCTTCGTGGCCATCCAGAACCCGTCCTTCCCGGTCGTCCTGGTGCTCACGTACGTCGTGATGGCGCTGCCCTTCGTGTACCGGGCCCTGGACGCCGGACTGCGGGCGGTGGACGTCCGCACCCTGGTCGAGGCCGCCCGCTCCTGCGGCGCCGACTGGCCGCGCGCGCTGGTCCGGGTCGTGCTGCCCAACCTGCGCGGGGCGCTGCTCAACGCCTCCTTCCTCACCCTCGCCCTGGTGCTCGGCGAGTTCACCGTCGCCCAGCTGCTGGGCTTCCAGCCCTTCGCGGTGTGGATCGTCACGGTCAGCGGCTCGCAGGCACAGCTGTCCGTGGCCGTCTCGGTGCTCAGCCTGCTGGTCACCTGGGTGCTGCTGCTCGTCCTGGCCGCCGTCGGCGGACGCCGCCCGACCTCACGTACCGCCTCCCGGAAGTGACCGAGACATGACCGACACCGTCCCCGCCCCGGCCGACGCCGCGCCGACCGTGCCCGGCGGCGCCACCGTCGAGTTCCGGGCGCTGCGCCGCGCCTTCGGGCCCACCGTCGCCCTCGACGGACTGGACCTGACCGTCCGGCCCGGAGAACTCCTCGCCCTGCTCGGCCCGTCCGGCTGCGGGAAGACCACCGCGCTGCGGATGCTCGCCGGCTTCGAGCACCCCGACTCCGGTCAGGTGCTGGTCGACGGCAAGGACATCACCAAGATCCCCGCGCACCGCCGCGACGCGGGCATGGTCTTCCAGTCCTACAGCCTCTTCCCGCACCTGAGCGCCGCCGACAACGTCGCCTTCGGGCTGCGCATGCGCAAGGTCGGCGCCGCCGAACGGCGCGCCCGCGCCGTGGAACTGCTGGAACTCGTCGGCCTGCCGGACCACGGGGACCGTTACCCCCACCAGCTCTCCGGCGGCCAGCAGCAGCGCGTGGCCCTCGCCCGCGCCCTGGCGCTGCGGCCGCGCGTCCTGCTCCTGGACGAGCCGCTGAGCGCGCTGGACGCCAAGGTGCGCACCAACCTGCGCGAGGAGATCCGCCGCCTCCAGCTCGAACTCGGCATCACGACGCTGTTCGTGACGCACGACCAGGAGGAGGCGCTGTCCATGGCGGACCGCGTCGCCGTCATGAACGCCGGGCGGATGGAGCAGTGCGCCGCCCCCGCCGAGCTGTACGACCGCCCCGCCACCGCCTTCGTCGCCGAGTTCGTGGGCACCAACAGCCGCCTGCCGGGCCGGCTGACCGACGGCGGCACCGTCGAGGTCCTCGGCCGGCGGCTCCCCGCCCAGGGCGAGGTGCCCGCGGGCACCGAAGTGGACGTCCTCGTCCGTCCCGAGGCGGTGCACCTGACCGCCGACCCCACCGGCGATGCGCGCGTCATGGCGACCGCCTTCCTCGGCGCCGTCACCCGGGTGACCGTGCAACTGGCCGACGGCGCCTTCGTCAAGGCCGACGTGGCCGGCTCCGACGCCGCCGCCCTCCCGCCGGGGGCGACCGTCACCGTCTCCCTGCCCGACCGGCCCGTCCTGGTCACCGCGCGCACCGCCTGACCTCGATCGCACCTCCCATCCCCCCACACCCCCGAGGAAAGAGAGCACCGTGACCCACCCACCGCACCACCCGCTCCAGGCCGTCCTGTTCGACATGGACGGCACGCTCGTCGACACCGAGGAGCTGTGGTGGGAGGCGGTCGCCGAGGTGGCCGCCGGGCTGGGACACGTGCTCGGCGACGCGGACGTGGCCGAGGTCCTCGGCCGCGCCGTCGAGCACACCGCCGCCCACCTGGCGACCACGAGCGGGACGGCGGCCGGCGCCGACGAACTGGCCGCCCTCCTGCACCGGGAGTTCGCCGAGCGGGTCCGCGCCCGCACGGTGCCCCGCCCCGGAGCGCTGGAGCTGCTGGACGAACTCGCCCGGCACGAGATCCCCATCGCCCTGGTCTCGGCGTCCCCGCGCGAGGTCGTGGACATCGTGCTGGCGGTGCTGGGCCGCGAGCGCTTCGCGGTCTCCCTGACCGCCGACGACACCCCCCGCACCAAGCCCGCC
>NZ_JARAVK010000336.1:0-7906 GCF_033792765.1 Streptomyces sp. PA03-6a
CGCCGGGGGCGGGGGGGGCCCGGGGCGGCCAACGGGGCGGGGGCCCGGCCGGGGGGGGCGGGGGCGGCCCAGGGGGCCGGGGCGGAGGTGTGCGGGGCGGTGCCCGGGGGCGGCGGTATGGGGCGCGGAGGGGACCAGCTCGGCCGGGGGGTCGCTCCCCCGCTGTCGAAACCGGCGCTCACCCGGTGCCCCCTCACGGCCGCACGGCGGTCGGCCCGTTCACACGATGGACTGCGGCGTCACTCTACTGGGCGCGGCGACGTCACGACGCGTCAGTACGGATCACTTGCCCCTACCGCTCGGTAGGGGCATTCTGGCAAGCTTCGCGCATGTCTGATCGCGGAGCAGCTCGCGCCCGGTACGACCGGGCCACCGCCCACCTCGACGCGCCGGTGGCGATCGTGGACCTGGAGGCGTTCGACGCCAACGCGGACGACCTGGTCCGCAGGGCGGGCGGCAAGCCGATCCGGGTGGCGTCCAAGTCGGTCCGCTGCCGCGCGCTCCTGGAACGGGTGCTGGAGCGGGACGGCTTCGAGGGGATCATGTCCTTCACCCTCGCCGAGTCGCTGTGGCTGGCGCGGTCGGGCTTCGACGACGTCCTGCTGGCGTACCCGTCGGCGGATCGTTCCGGCTACGCGGAGCTGGCCGCGGACCCGAAGCTGGCGGCCGCGGTGACCGTCATGGTCGACGACGCGGCGCAGCTCGACCTCATCGACTCCTCGCGCGCGGGCGGCTCCGAGATCGTCCGGGTCTGCCTGGAGCTGGACACCTCGCTGAAGATGCTGGGGGGCCGGCTCCGCATCGGGGCGCTGCGCTCCCCGCTCCACCAGCCCGAGCAGATGGCCGCGCTGGCCAGCGAGGTGTCCCGGCGGCCCGGGTTCAGGCTGGTGGGGATCATGGCGTACGAGGGCCATGTGGCCGGCGTCGGCGACTCGGTCGGCGGCCGGCCGCTGCGTTCGCGCGCGGTGCGGCTGATGCAGGCGACGGCACGCCGGGAGCTGGCGGCGCGGCGCGCGGAGGTCGTCCGGGCGGTGCGGGAGGTGGCGCCCGGGCTGGAGTTCGTCAACGGCGGCGGGACGGGCAGCGTGCAGAGCACGGCCGCCGAGGACGCGGTGACGGAGATCGCCGCCGGGTCGGGCCTGTACGTGCCGCGGCTGTTCGACAACTACACCTCCTTCCGGGGCCGTCCGGCGGCGCTGTTCGCGCAGCCCGTGGTGCGCCGCCCGGGGGTGGGCGTCGTCACCGTCCTCGGCGGCGGCTACCCGGCATCGGGCGCGGCGGGCCGGGACCGGCTGCCGGTGCCCCACCTGCCGCAGGGGCTGCGCTACGACCCCCAGGAGGGGCCGGGCGAGGTGCAGACGCCGCTGATCGGGACGCCCGCCGACGACCTGCTGATCGGCGACAAGGTGTGGTTCCGGCACGCCAAGGCGGGCGAGCTGTGCGAGCGCTTCGACACGCTGCAGCTGATCGAGGGCGACCGGGTGGTACGGGCGGTGCCGACGTACCGCGGCGAGGGCAAGACGTTCCTGTGACACCCGGACGCCCGGACGCCCGGACGCCCCGGCCGGACGGACCGGACCGGGGCGCCCGCGCGCGGGGGCGGTCACACGCCGGTGCCGCCGCCGGAGCCCGAGGCCTTGATGCCCTTGGTGATCTCGTCCATCACGGCGAGGCCGGGCGCCTTGGGGTTGACGTCGAAGCCGTAGCGGACCAGGACGAGCCGGTCGGGGTCCGACGGCGAGGGGAACACCAGCGACTGGACGTAGCCGTCGTCGCCCCTCTCGGTGACGACCTTCCAGCGCACCAGGTAGCCCTGCTCGCCGGCGACCGTGACCTTCTTCGACAGCAACTGCGTGTGCGAGGTGATGTCGCCGTAGACCTTGCCGCCGTAGGCCCCCTCGGCGTTGCCGGCGATGTCCTCCTTGGCCGCGGCCTCGGCGGTGGTGGACTTCAGCTTCACCGACGAGGCGGGCATGGAGAAGACACCGCCGCGCAGGCAGGTGCTCGAGGCGTCGCCGGGGCAGGCGTACTCGCCCACGCTGAGCTCCGCGAGCCCGTACCGGCTGGTGGAGCCGGTCCAGCCGTCGGGCACGGGCAGGCTGACGCCGTCGACGGCGTCCAGGGCGAAGCCGGGCTCGCTCTTGGGCACGTCCTGCGGGCCGCCGCCGTCCGGACCCCCACCGCCCGGGCCGCCGTCGTCGCCCTCCGGGCCCTGCCCGGGGGCCGTGAACGAGGGGGCGGGCCGGGCGGAGTCCGCGCTGTCGCCGCCGCTCCTGCCGAGGGCGACGACGCCTCCGATCACCGCGCCGGCCACCACGACCGCGGCGACGACGGCGATCGCTATCAGACCGCCGCGCCGCTTGCGGGGGGCGGCGGGGAACGCGCCGGGGTAGCCGGGGTACTGCGAATGGCCCGGCGCCCCGGCGCCGAACGCCGGGACGGGGGGCGGGGCCGTGCGGGTGTACTCGGTCCACGCGGTCCCGTCCCACCAGCGCTCCAGAGCGGGCCCGTTGCCTGTCTGCCCGGGCTCTGGGTACCAGCCGGGCGGGGTCGTCATGGTCACGGCGTCACCTTAAGGCCCGGCCCTTAAGATTCCCGTCAGTCACCCGGTCACAGAGGGGTCACGTACGCCCCCGCGATGCCCCCGTCCACCAGGAACTCCGCTCCGGTGATGAAGGACGCGTCGTCGCTGGCGAGGAAGGCCACGGCGGCGGCGATCTCCTCCGCCTCCGCGAAGCGGCCCACCGGGATGTGCACCAGGCGGCGCGCGGCGCGCTCCGGGTCCTTGGCGAACAGCTCCCGCAGCAGCGGGGTGTTGACCGGTCCCGGGCACAGCGCGTTGACCCGGATGCCCTCCCGTGCGAACTGCACGCCCAGCTCGCGGGACATCGCCAGCACGCCGCCCTTGGAGGCGGTGTACGAGATCTGCGAGGTCGCCGCACCCATGACGGCCACGAAGCTCGCGGTGTTGATGATCGAGCCCTTGCCCTGGCGCTGCATGTACGGCAGCGCCGCCTTGCAGCACAGGTACACCGACGTGAGGTTGACCTCCTGGACGCGGCGCCAGGCGTCGATGCCGGTGGTGAGGATCGAGTCGTCGTCGGGGGGCGAGATTCCGGCGTTGTTGAAGGCGACGTCGACCGAGCCGTAGGTGTCGTACGCCGCCTTGAACAGCGCCTCCACCTGCCCGGCGTCGGTGACGTCGACCTCGACGAACAGCCCGCCGACCTCCTCGGCGGCCGCCTTGCCCGCGGCCTCGTCGATGTCGGCGCACACCACGTGCGCGCCCTCGGAGGCCAGCCGGCGCGCCGAGGCGAGCCCGATGCCGCTGCCGGCGCCGGTGACCACCGCCGTCCGGCCCACCAGGCGGCGGCACACCACTGCTTCTGCTTCCGTCATTGCCGGGATCACTCCTCCGTGCTGATGAAGACGTTCTTGGTCTCGGTGAAGGCGGCCAGCGCGTCCGGGCCGAGCTCACGCCCGAGCCCCGACTGCTTGAACCCGCCGAACGGTGTCCAGTAGCGCACCGAGCTGTGGGAGTTCACCGACAGGTTGCCGGCGGCGGTGCCCCGGGCCAGTCGCAGGGCGCGGCCGACGTCCCGGGTCCAGATCGAGCCCGACAGGCCGTACGGGGTGGCGTTGGCCAGGCGAAGCGCGTCGGCCTCGTCCTCGAAGGGCAGCACGACGGCCACCGGGCCGAAGACCTCCTCCACCGCGACGCGCTCGGCCGGGTCGGCGGGGGTCAGCACGGTCGGCGGGTACCAGAAGCCCTTGCCCTCCGGGGCCGTGCCGCGGATCGCGACGGGCGCGTCGGGGGCGACGTGGACGCGGACCCGGTCGCGCTGCGCGGCGGAGATGAGCGGGCCCATGCCGGTGGCCGGATCAGCCGGGTCGCCGACCCCGACGGCCAGGACGGCGGGCTCCAGCAGTTCCATGAAGCGGTCGTACACCTGGCGCTGGACCAGGATCCGGGTGCGGGCGCAGCAGTCCTGCCCGGCGTTGTCGAGGAAGGCCATCGGGGCGGTCGCCGCGGCCTTCTCGAGGTCCGCGTCGGCGAAGACGATGTTCGGCGACTTGCCGCCGAGCTCCAGGGTGAGCCGCTTGAGCGTGCCGGCGCACGTGGCCATGATCTGCTTGCCGACGCGGGTCGACCCGGTGAAGACGATCTTCGCGACGCCCGGGTGCTCGACCAGGGCCGCCCCCGCGACCGGGCCCCGGCCGGGCAGCACCTGGAAGAGGTGCTCGGGCAGTCCCGCCTCCAGCGCCAGGTCCGCCAGGCGCAGCGCGGTCAGCGGGGTGGTCTCGGCGGGCTTGAGGATCACCGCGTTGCCCGCCGCGAGCGCCGGTGCGGTCCCCCAGGCGGCGATGGGCATGGGGAAGTTCCAGGGCGCGATGACACCGACGACGCCGAGCGGTTCCAGGAAGGTGACGTCGATGCCACCGGGCACCGGGATCTGCCGGCCGCTGAGCCGCTCGACGCCGCCCGCCGCGTAGTCGAGCAGGTCGCGGACGTTGCCGGCCTCCCAGCGGGCGTTGCCCACCGTGTGGCCCGCCTCCCGCACCTCCAGGGCGGCCAGTTCCTCCACGTGCGCGTCGACCACGGCCGCGAAACGCCGCAGCAGCCGCGCGCGGTCGGCCGGGGCCAGGGCCGCCCAGGCGGTCTGGGCGCGGGCCGCGCGGGTGACGGCGGCGTCGACGTCCTCCCGGCGGGCCGCGGGGACGGTGGCGATCACCTCCTCGGTGGCCGGGTTGAGCACGTCCAGCGCTTCGAGCGGTTCGGGTGCTTCGGGCACTCGCTGCCTCACATGCGTTCGAAGGAGCGGTAGCGCTCCCAGTCGGTCACGGCGGTGTCGTACGCGTCCTGCTCGACGCGGGCCATGTTCAGGTAGTGCTCGACGACCTCGTCGCCGAAGGCCGCCCGGGCGATCGGGCTGGCCTCCCACAGCTCGGCGGCCTCGCGCAGCGTGGCCGGCACGTGCGCCACCCCGTCGCTGGCGTAGGCGTTGCCCGTGACGGGCTCGGGGAGGGTGAGCTTCTGCTCCACGCCGTGCAGGCCGGCGGCGATCATCCCGGCGACGGCGAGGTAGGGGTTGACGTCACCGCCCGGCACACGGTTCTCCAGGCGCAGCGCGGACGGGGAGTGCCCGACCACGCGCAGGGCGCAGGTGCGGTTGTCGGGGCCCCAGGCGACGGCGGTGGGGGCGAAGGAGCCGGGCCGGAACCGCTTGTAGGAGTTGATGTTGGGCGCGTACAGCAGGGAGAAGTCGCGCAGCGCGGCGAGCTGCCCGGCCAGGAAGTGCCGCATCGTCTCCGACATGCCGCCCGGCTCGTCGCCCGCGAAGACCGGCCGCCCGTCCTCGTCGCGCAGCGAGAGGTGGATGTGGCAGGAGTTGCCCTCGCGTTCGTTGTACTTCGCCATGAAGGTGAGGGAGTACCCCTCCTGCGCGGCGATCGACTTGGCGCCGGTCTTGTAGACGCTGTGCTGGTCGCAGGTGACCAGGGCCTCGTCGTAGCGGAAGGCGATCTCGTGCTGGCCGAGGTTGCACTCGCCCTTGGCGGACTCCACGCGCATCCCGGCGGCGCCCATCTCGTTGCGGATGCGGCGCAGCAGCGGCTCCACGCGGCCGGTGCCGAGCAGGGAGTAGTCGACGTTGTACTGGTTGGCGGGGGTCAGGTCGCGGTAGCCGTTCGTCCAGGCCTGCTCGTAGGTGTCCTTGAAGACGATGAACTCCAGCTCCGTACCCGCGTACGCCGACCAGCCGCGCTCGGCGAGCCGCTTGGTCTGGCGACGCAGGATCTGCCGGGGCGAGGGGGCCACCGGCGTGGAGCCGTGGTCCAGCAGCCGCAGGTCGGCGACGACGAGCGCGGTGGCGGCGTCCCAGGGGGTGATCCGCAGGGTGCCGAGGTCGGGGTGCATGGCGAAGTCGCCGTAGCCCCGTTCCCAGGAGGACAGGGCGTAGCCGTCCACGGTGTTCATGTCGGCGTCGACGGCGAGCAGGTAGTTGCACCCCTCGGTGCCGTGCTCCAGGACGTCGTCGAGGAAGTGCCGTGCGGCGAAGCGCTTGCCCTGCAGCCGGCCCTGCATGTCGGTGAAGGCGACGACCACCGTGTCGATCTCTCCGGAGTCGACACGTCGTCGCAGGTCGTCGGTGCTGAGCGGGGCTGTTCGGTGCACCACGGGTGATCACCTCTCCTACCGGCCGACAGGTGATCCAAAAGTACGGGCCCGGGGCCCAGTTGGGTACGGTGCAAGAAGAATTCCGCGCGTCGCAGGGAGGCTCCCGTGGCCCGTCCGCTGATCGGTGTCAGCACCTACTGGGTCGACTCGGCCCGCTGGGGCGGCTGGGACCTGCCCGCCGCCCTGCTCCCCGCCGGGTACCCGCTGCTCGTACGGCGTTCCGGCGGCCTCGCCGCGCTGCTCCCGCCGGACGACCCCGCCCACGCCGCGGACGCCGTGGCCCGGCTGGACGGGCTGGTGATCGCGGGCGGCCCGGACGTCGAGCCCGCCCGGTACGGCGCCGAGCCCGACCCGCGCACCGACCCGCCCGCGCGGGAGCGGGACGCCTGGGAGCTCGCCCTCCTCGACGCCGCCCTCGCCGCCGGGGTGCCCCTGCTGGGCATCTGCCGGGGCATGCAACTGCTCAACGTCGCCCTCGGCGGCACGCTCGTGCAGCACATCGACGGTCACCGCGGCCCCCGGGTTGGCGCGTTCGGCGGCCACACCGTCAAGCCCGTCCCCGGCACGCGCTACGCGGAGGCGGTGCCGGAGGCCATGACGGTGCCCACGTACCACCACCAGGCGGTGGACACCCTGGGCCGCGGGCTGGTGGTCGGCGCCCACGCCGAGGACGGCACGCCGGAGGCCGTGGAGCTGCCGGGCGACCGCTTCGTGCTGGGGGTGCAGTGGCACCCCGAGATGGACGAGGACGAACGGGTGATGCGGGCGCTGGTCGCCGCGGCGGTCAGGGCTGCAGCTTGAGGCGGTCAGAGCTGCAGCTTGAAGCCGACGTGCGAGGCGGTGAAGCCGAGGCGCTCGTAGAAGCGGTGCGCGTCGGCGCGGGCCCGGTCCGAGGTCAGCTGCACCAGCGTGCACCCCAGGCGGCGGGACTCCTCGACCGCCCACTCGATCATCAGCGTCCCCAGGCCGCCGCCGCGGGCGTCGCGGTGCACGCGGACCGCCTCGATGACGGAGCGCGTCGTGCCGCGCCGTGACAGCCCCGGTATCACCGAGAGCTGCAGCACCCCGACGAGGGTGCCGTCCCGCTCGACGACGACCACGTGCTGGCCGGGGTCGGCGACGACGCGTTCGAACGCCGCGTAGTAGGGCTCCAGGTCGTCCGGGGTCTCGCGGCCGCGGCCGAGGCCGTCGTCGGCGAACATCGCCACGACGGCGGGGATGTCGTCGCGGGTGACGGGGCGGAAGTGGGGGTCGCTCATGCGTGCAGCGTAGATGTTGTGCGGGGGGTGCCCCTTGGGGCCGGTTGTTGTGTGCGGGTTGTGTGCGCCTGCGGGCGGCTGCGCCGGGCTGCCCGGTGGTTGTGTGCGGGTGCGTTGCGCCTGCGGCGGGCGGTTTCCCCGCCGCCCTCCCGATTGCCCGGCGCGGTCAGTGCGGGCCTGCCCACCGTGTGCCTGGGTCGGGGCCGCGCCGGCGCACGTCCTCAGCGCTCGCGGTATACGCCCACATCGTTCGACGCCGGGTCCGCCGCTCGTCGCTTCCGGGCGCACCCCGCCACACCCCCTCACGCCGGTTGGGGCGCATGACGGCCGGTGGGGGGTAAGTAGGCACCTGCGGCAACCCCGGACCGCTCTCTGAACCCCCACCGGCCGGTCAGCCGCCCCTACGACAGGAGGGGGTGTGGCGGGGTGCCCCCATGGGGATCCCCCCGGCCGAAGGCTGGGGGAGGGA
>NZ_JARAVK010000337.1:0-7897 GCF_033792765.1 Streptomyces sp. PA03-6a
TCCCTCACCCCGGCACGCCCGCGTCCCCGGCCGCGCTCCTCGCCGCCACCGCGCCCCCGCGCCGCACTCCGGCCGGACTGGTCGGCAACACGCCCGTGCTGTGGGTCGGATCGCCCTTCGTCCCCGACGGCCGTGGCTTCTGGGCCAAACTCGAGGGCTTCAACCCCGGCGGCATCAAGGACCGCTCCGCGCTGTACATGATCGAGGCGGCCCGCGCCCGCGGTGAACTCCTCCCCGGTGCCCGCATCGTGGAGTCCACCAGCGGGACGCTCGGCCTCGGGCTCGCCCTCGCGGGGGCCGTGCACGGACACGCGGTCACGGCGGTCACCGACCCCGGCATGGAACCGCCCATGGTCTCCCTGCTCACCGCCTACGGAGCGACCGTCGACATCGTCGCCGAACCGCACGCCGTCGGCGGGTGGCAGCAGGCCCGCCGCGACAGGGTGCGGGACCTCCTGGCGGCCGATCCGACCGCCTGGTGCCCGGACCAGTACCACAACCCGGACAACGTCGCCGGCTACGCGGCCCTCGCCCACGAACTCGTCGCCCAGCTCGGCCGCATCGACGTCCTGGTCGCCAGTGTCGGCACCGGAGGACACTCGGCCGGGGTCAGCGGCCCGCTGCGCGCGTTCTTCCCGCACCTGCGGCTGGTCGGTGTCGACACCACGGGGTCGACGATCTTCGGCCAGCCGCCCGCCGCCCGGCTCATGCGGGGCCTGGGCAGCAGCATCCATCCCCGCAACGTCGACTACGCGGCCTTCGACGAGGTGCACTGGGTCGCCGCCGGCGAGGCGGTGTGGGCCTGCCGGCGCCTCGCCCGCGACCACTACGCCAGCGGCGGCTGGAGCGTCGGCGCGGTCGCCCTGGTCTCCCGCTGGCTGGCCCGTACGCTGCCGGCCGAGACCCGGATCGTGACGATCTTCCCCGACGGCCCGCAACGCTACGTCGGCACCGTCTTCGACGACGCCTACTGCCGGGGCCACGGTCTGCTCCACCACGAACCGGCCGAGGACCCGCAGGAGATCGCCGACCCGGGCGAGACCGTGGTCGACCGCTGGACCCGCTGCACCACCGTGGTGGACCCGCTGGCCGACGCGCCGGACGGCGAACTCGGCGGTCTGTCCTTCGAGGCCGCCCGGTGAGGGGGCTGTGGCGGCAGGCCCGCTCCTTCGACACTCCGGCCCGGCTGCTGATGGCCAACCAGTTCGCCATCAACCTGGGCTTCTACATGCTCATGCCCTACCTCGCCGACCACCTGGCCGGCGGCCTCGGCCTGGCCGCCTGGGCCGTCGGCCTCGTCCTGGGCGTACGGAACTTCTCCCAGCAGGGCATGTTCGTGCTCGGCGGCACCATCGCCGACCGCTTCGGCTACAAGACACCCATCGTGATGGGCTGCACCCTGCGCACCTTCGGCTTCGCGCTGCTGGGGCTGGTCGACTCCCTGCCCGCGCTGGTCGCGGCCTCGGCCGCCGCGGGGTTCGCGGGCGCGCTGTTCAACCCGGCGGTCCGCGCCTATCTGGCCGTGGAGGCCGGAGAGCGGCGGGTGGAGGGCTTCGCCCTGTTCAACGTCTTCTACCAGGCAGGCGTCCTGATCGGCCCGCTGGTCGGCCTGGCCCTGCTCGCCCTGGACTTCCGCGCCGTGTGCCTGACGGCCGCGGCCGTCTTCGCCGTGCTGACCGTCCTGCAGTGCCGGGCCCTTCCCGACCGGCGGCCGGAACGCGGTACCGGCCCCAGCGCGGCGGCGGGCGTCCTCGGCTCCTGGCGGCAGGTGCTGGGCAACCGGCCGTTCATGTTGTTCGCCCTGGCCATGGTCGGCTCGTACGTGCTGTCCTTCCAGGTCTACCTGGCGCTGCCCCTGCAGGCCCACGCACTCCTCGGCACCGGCGGACAGGCCGTCACCAGCGGCCTGTTCATCGTCTCGGCGGTCGTGTCGGTCCTCGGCCAGCTCCGCATCACCGGGTGGGTCCGTGCCCGCTGGACCGGACCGCAGGCCATCGTCGGCGGGATCCTCCTCATGGGCCTGGCCTTCACGCCCCTGGCCATGAGCCCCGACCCGTCCGGAGGGCCGTTCGACGCGGGTCTCGCGGTGGCCCTGCTCGTGGTCGCCGTCGCGGTCCTGGCCGTGGGCAGCGCGGTGGTCTACCCCTTTGAGATGGACACCATCGTCACCCTCTCCGGAGAGCGCCTCGTCGCCACGCACTACGGCTGGTACAACACCGTCTCCGGCCTGGGCATCACCCTGGGCAACCTCGCCACCGGCGCCATCTGGGACCTCGCCGACCACAGCGGCAGGCCGTGGCTCCCCTGGCTGACGCTGACCATGACCGGCCTGCTCTGTGCCGCCTGCGTCCAGCTCCTGTCCCGGGCCGGGGGCCTCGCCCCGGTCAAGCGCGAACCCGCCCTCGCCTGACACCGCCCACCGCCTCCCGGGCGTTTCCGGCCGGGGGACGGCTCCCTGGACTGGCGGGCTGCCGATGGGTCTGTTGCGCTGAAAGGAGACGGGACGAAGGTGGTGAGCGGCAGTGATGGGTGGTCCGGACCGGCCCGGCTCGGCGGGCGGCGGCTCCTTCGACGGTGAGAGCGTGGCCGGCCGCGTCGCGGTGCGACGGGAGCAGCTGGGCATGTCCCGCGAGGAGCTGGCCACCAGGGCCGGGATGTCGATCGTGTACCTGCAGCAGGTCGAGGAGCTCGGCACCGGCTTCGACCCCGCCGCGCTGATGCGGCTGGCAGCCGTGCTGGGGGTGTCGTACGAGGAGTTGGCGCTCGGCTCGCGCGAGGCGCCGCCCGGACGGGGCGGACCGGCGGCCCGTCCGGTGCTGCAGCGGCTGTCCCAGCAGGAGTGCTGGGAACGGCTGGGCACGCACGGCATCGGCCGGGTGGCCCATCCGCCGGAGCCGGACACCGGCGACGAGCCTCCCGTGCTGGTGCCGGTCAACTTCCTCGTGGATGGACGAACGGTCGTCTACCGGACGGATCCGGCCGGCGCGGCAGCGGTCGCGTCCGGCACGAAGCTCGCCTTCGAGACCGACCACGTCGACGAGGCCAGCCGTGTCGGCTGGAGCGTCCTGGTGGCGGGCACCGCCGACCGGATCACCGACGCCGCCGTCGTGGAGTCCCTCGCCCGGCGTCCCGGGGCCGAGCCCTGGCCCGGGGGGACGCGGGAGCTGTGGATCCGCGTCGTGCCGCGTGAGGTGAGCGGCCGCGCCATCCGGTCACTGCCGGCGGCCGAGGACCGGGCGCCGCGGCACGCCGAGTGACGCGGGCGTGTGAAACCCCCGGGCGACGCAGCATCGCCCGGGGCTCCGGCTGGCCCCGCAGACCAGCCGTGGGCTGCTCCTCGTCCTGAATCCGGAGTCCGACACGGATCGCGCCGGGGACACGACCGTCGGACTCACCCGGATCACCGCCGGGCGATGCACCGGCGATGCGGCTGGGCGGTCGTTCACGGTCGGCGCACGCGCACATCGGCTCGACGGGTGACCCACCGGACTTCATCGGTACGCCGGGGCGCCGGAGTGGCAGCCATCTGTCCGGGGGCGCTGTGCCATGCGCCCCGTTCTGACCACCGGTGTGGTGCCGCCTTGCAGCCCCACCGGCTCGAAGGGAGCAGTACCGATGCGTACACGACTGCTTGCTGCCGCCGTGGCAGCGGCGGCATTGTCCGGCATAGCAACGCCCCAGGCGTTCGCTGCGGGGCTGACCGACCAGGACACGACGTTCCTGACGCACATCCACCAAGGGAACCTCGCCGAGATCGCGGCTGGGAACGACGCACAGGGTCACGCGACGAGCGCATGCGTGAAGCAGGTCGGCGAGGTGCTCGTCCAAGACCACAGCAAGCTCGACGCGGATGTGAAGATGCTCGCGGGCAAGCTGAAGGTGACGCTGCCGCCGTCCACATCCGCCGCGCAGGACAAGGGGCTGGCCGAGGTGCAGGCGAAGGCGGGCAGCCCGGCGTACGACGCGGCATGGCTCAGCGCCGAGGACGTCGGGCACCGCGAGACCCTCGCGCTGATCGACCAGGAGATCAAGGCGGGGAGCAACGCCGAAGTGGTGGCAGCCGCCCGCAGCGCCCGTCCGGTGGTGGCAATGCACCTGGAAATGGTCCGCGGCGGCACCTGCCACGCCCCCTCGGGCACCGGCATGGTCCACGCTGGATCCGGGGGTCAGTTCGCCGCCGCGCAAGGCTCGGCCACCACCGCGGGCATGGTCGGCGTGGCCGGAGGCGCGTTGCTCACCGCCGGTGGAGCGGCCTGGCTCCTGCGCATCCGCCGCCGAACGGCCGGGAAGAGCTAGAACCCGTGGAACGCCACCGGTCGGCCGCCGCTGTGATGACACTTTGCGGTCTGGGCGCGGCGGCCGCCGGCTGGCTGACGTGGACCACGCCACAACTCGGCGTCACCGACTCGGGCACCCTGCCCGCCGCCGTGCACCGCTCCGCCTTTGACGGCCAAGAGGCGTCGTCGCCACCCACCCGCATCCATGGCCCAGCCGGTCTCGACGCCGTCGTCGTACCTGTCGCCGTCCGGGCCGACGGTGCTCTCGACCTGCCGGAAAACCTCCACACCGGCGGATGGTGGGCACTGGGGGCCCCGCTGGGCGCGGCGACCGGCACGGTGTTGATAGCGGGTCATGTCGACAGCCGCGAAGACGGGCTGGGCACCTTCGCCGCACTGTACGACATACCCGTGGGAGGCCCCATCACCGTGACAGGCGCGGACGCCAAGGTACGTCTGTACCGGGTCACCGCCCGGCGCACGTACCGGCAGGAGCATCTGCCACGTGACCTCTTCACACGCGCCGGCCCCCACCGGTTGGCTTTGATCACGTGCGCCGGTCCCTACGACCGCGCGGCACGCCGCTACGAACGCAACCTCGTTCTGTACGCAACGCCGACCGAAGAACGCACCCCCGGCCCGCTTCGCCCGAGCATGCGGTGGGGGTAGCCGGAGCTGGTGACTGAGCGCGCTGACGACCCTGCACCGCAACGGCGAGCGGGTCTACCAGAGCATCTACCCCTTCGACTACTTCTACGTCGCCGACAACGAGCGGGCCGACTACCGGCTCACCGCCTCCGTCACCCGCGGAGCGGTGGCCGACGTCTCCACGAGCTTGACCGCGTCCCTGGACAACACGGGCAAGGCACGGGCCAAGGTGCGGGTGCCGGTCACCGTGGAGGGCGCCGCCGAGGGACGGAACCTGAAGTCCCTCAAGGTGTGGGTCTCCTACGACAAGGGCGCCCACTGGGAGAAGACGGGCGTCCGCGACGGCCGGTTGGAGGTCACCAACCCCAGGGCCGGCGGCACCGTCTCGTTCAAGGCGGAGGCGGCCGACCGCCAGGGCAACACCGTCGCCGAGACGATCGTCGACGCCTACCTGACGAAGTAGGCCGCGAGCGGCGTGGACGGGCGCTCGGCCGGGTCTCCCCGGCCGGGCGCCTTTGCCCGTGGCGACGGGCGGTCAGGCCTTCAGGGCGCGGCTGTGCAACGCGGTGACGGCCTTGCGGGCGGAGAGGATGGCGCCGTGCTGCCAGGCGTCCATGTAGGACAGCCAGTCGCCGGCGTACAGGACGCGTCCGGTGGGTTCGTTCAGAGGTCTGTACACGGCGGCGTCGGTGCCGCCCGGGATGCTGTGCCAGGCGCCTTCGAGGTGGCGGACGCGCTTCCAGGCGATGGAGAAGGAGTTCGCCAGCTCGCTCCGGTACTTCTCGCCGTGGATCTTCACGCCCTGCATGACGGCACGCGCCTCACGCCCGGCGGGGGTCAGGGCGGCGTAGGCGTCGGCGTTGGCCCCGGTGTTGTAGTAGCCGACGATGACGCCGCGCTTGCCGTGGTGGCCGTAGGACGGGTACCAGATGTGGGACAGGTCCAGGTCGGTCTCGGTGATGCCGCCGTAGATGCGGTGGTCGGTCTCCCACCAGCGGCTGCGGTACTCCAGGCCGATCTTGCCGGCCGACGAGGGGCGGATGGTGGTGAGCGCGGTCTGCACGTCGGGACCGAGGTTGTGCGGCAGTTTGGCGAGCAGATGGGGCGGCATGGCGGCGATGCAGTAGTCCGCCTCGACCTGCCGCTGCCGTCCGGTGGGGTCGGTGTAGCCGACGGTGACGCCGCCGGCCGACTGCACCAGCGACGTGGCCTGGCAGCCGTAACGGATCCGGCGATCGCCGATGGCGCGGGCGAAGGCCCTGGGTATCCGGTCCATGCCGCCGACGGGCTGGAACATCAGCATCGCCTGGTCGTACTCGAACTCGAACGCGAAGTGCCGCCCGACACCCGAGGCGAAGACCTCGGAGGCCGTGGGCAGGTCACCGAGCAGGCTCCCGGGGGTGCCGGCGGCGCCGGGCCAGGTGGTGAAGCCCCGGTTGGCGCCGCCGGTGTACGCCCAGCCCTCGGACCGTCCGCCGATCTCGCCGAATCCCTCCAGGAACGACAGCAGCCGCTCCTTGTCCTGGGCGGTCAGTTCCTGGTCCAGCGCGCCCTGGTCGGTGGCCTTGGCGAGGAGTTCGCTGACGTAGCCGAAGGTGTCCGCCTTGGCGGTGCGGTACCGCACCGGCTGCCCGGGCGGCATACCCGCCGACTCGTGGTAGATGTACGCGTCGGCGTTGGCGTTGGTGAAGACCTCGATGGGGACGCCGAGTTCCCGGCAGTAGTCGAGGGTGACCATCCACTGGGCGAGCCGGGCCGGCCCGGCGTTGAGGTACTGGCCCTGGGAGAACCGGGCGGTCTGGGTACGCCCGTCGAGGTCGGTGTGGGTGTCCCCGCCGCGCACGGTGTAGTTGCGGCCGCCCGGCCTGTCGCGCGGCTCCAGGATCGTACAGTCGTATCCGGCCTTGCCCAGTTCGTAAGCGGCCGTCAGCCCGGCCAGCCCCGCGCCCAGGACGACGACCTTGCCCGCCCTGCGTCCGGTGAGGTGGAAGTCGGCCGCGCTCGGCGCGCGGAAGTCGGCGCCGCGTCCGGCCGCCTCGGCGGTCGGCGCGAGCCCCAGCGCGCCCATGGTGGCGAACATCGCCCCGGCGCCGCCGGTGATGCCGACGGCGCGCAGAAATCCCCTGCGGTCGAGTCCTGTTGGCTGCCCCTGTGTCATGAGTCGCCCTCTCTCGATCTGCCGGTGTGCACGCCGATCTTCAGGGCGGCCTGTTACGGATGATGTGGCCGGAACATGACAGGGCGATTTCGCGTGCCGCGGGCGTGTGAACGGACGTCGAGGACCCGGCGCCCAGTGGCGCCGCGCGGCCGCCATCCGGGTGATCGGCGGCGGGACCGGCGGCGCGAAGCGGGGCTGCCGACGGGAAGGTGCGGGGTGGGTGAGGATGTTGAGGTTGTCGATGTCGCATGCCGAGATGGGAGAACGACGTGCCTTTGGTCGGTGAGTACCAGCCGAGCCCCGAGCAATGGGTCCGGGACCAGGTCGAGCTGTACGAGGGTTCCGGAGGGACCGACGGGACCACGCTGCGCGGCAAGCCCGTGATCGTCCTGACGACGCTGGGCGCCAAGTCCGGCAGGATCCGCAAGACACCGCTCATGCGCGTGGAGCACGACGGCAGCTACGCGGTCGTGGCCTCGAAGGGCGGCGCCCCTCAGCACCCGGTCTGGTACCACAACCTGGTCGCCGACCCCCGGGTGGAACTGCAGGACGGCCCTGTGCGCCAGGACATGACGGCCCGTGAGGTCACGGGCGACGAGCGCGCCGCGTGGTGGGAGCGCGCGGTGGAGGCGTGGCCCGACTACGCGGAGTACCAGAAGAACACCGACCGGGAGATCCCGGTCTTCGTCCTGGAGCCGGCGGCCGCACCCCACTGACCTGCCCCGCCCCGACGGCCGCCGCCCCACGAGGGGGCGGCGGCCGTCGCCTGTGTGCCGGCGGTGTCAGTCCGGGGTCCCGGCGTGGGGCGGGGGGC
>NZ_JARAVK010000338.1:0-7802 GCF_033792765.1 Streptomyces sp. PA03-6a
CCGAAGGACTGCTCCCCCGGCCCGCCCCGGGCGCCGCGCCGGACACCCCGGCACCGCCGGTGCTGTCCCTCCGCGACGTGCGCATCGGCGACCGCGCGGGCGACCGCGAGATCGTCCACGGGGTGAGCTTCGACCTCGCACCCGGTGAGGCGGTCGGCATCGTCGGGGAGTCCGGCAGCGGCAAGACCCTCACCTGCCGCGCGGCACTCGGCATCCTGCCCGCGCACTTCGAGGTCACCGGTGGGTCGATCGAGATCGACGGCACCGACATCGCCACCCTGACACGGGCTCAGTGGACGGCCCTGCGGGGCGCCACGATCAGCGCGGTCTTCCAGGACCCGGCCTCCTACCTCAACCCCTCGATCCGGGTCGGCGCGCAGATCGCCGAGGTCGTGCGCGCCAAGAAGGGGCAGCGGCGCCGCGAGGCCCGCCGGCAGGCCGTCGAACTGCTGCGGACGGTGCAACTGCGCGATCCGGAACTGGTCTACGGCAGTTACCCCCACGAGTTGTCCGGGGGCATGCTCCAGCGCGTCCTGATCGCGGCGGCGATCGCCGCCGGCCCGCGGATCCTCATCGCCGACGAGGCCACCACCGCCCTCGACGTCACCGTCCAGGCCGGGATCCTCGACATGCTCGCCGAACTGCGCGAACAGGCGGGGCTGGCCCTCGTCGTCGTCTCCCACGACCTCGCGGTCGTCGCGCAGCTCTGCGACGAGGTCGTCGTCCTGCGGGAGGGCGAGGTGGTCGAGCAGGGTCCGACCCGCGCGGTGCTGCACGACCCGCGGCACGAGTACACCCGACTGCTCATCGCCGAACACGAGCAGTACGGCCTGGACAAGTTCCTCACCGTGAAGGAGGACGCATGACCGGCGAACCGCCACGGACGACGCCGGCCGGCGGTGCGGACCCCGCCGGTCCCGTGCTGGAGATCACCGGCCTCGACGTGCACCACGGCCTGCGCCGCCGGCGCCGCCAGGCACTGCGCGGGGTGTCCCTGACCGTCGCGCCCGGCGAGGCCGTCGGCCTCATCGGCGAGACGGGATCCGGGAAGTCCACCCTGGCCCGGGCCGTGCTGGGCCTGGTGCGCGCCTCGGCCGGGTCGGTCGTCGTCGGCGGGGAGGACGTCACCCGGCACGGCCCACGCCAATGGCGCGCCCTGCGCCGCCGAGGCGTCGTCCAGTACGTCTTCCAGGACCCCTTGCGCAGCCTCGACCCGGACCTCACCGTCGAGGAGTCCCTCACCGAACCGCTGGTCCTGCAGGGCGTCCCACGCGAGGAGGCGGCCGAGCGCGCGCGGGCGTTCCTCCCCCGCGTCCGCCTGCACGAGGAGCTCCTCGGCCGGCTGCCCGGGGAGCTCTCCGGCGGGCAGCGCCAACGGGTCTCGGTGGCCCGGGCGCTGGTCACCGGACCGCGCCTGGTCATCCTCGACGAACCGGTGAGCGCCCTCGACGCGGCCAACCGCGTACAGGTCCTGGAGATCCTCAAGGACCTGCGCGCCTCCGGAGTGGCCCTGGTCTTCATCTCCCACGACCTCGGCTCCGTGGCCGGGGTCTGCGACCGCGTCGCCGTGCTCCACCAGGGCGAACTGGTCGAGGTCGGCACCACCCACGACGTCGTCAACCACCCCCGCCATCCCTACACGCGCCTGCTCGTCGGCTCGGCGCCCACCCTGCGTTCCGCCCCGGCGGACCGGGCCGAACGCGAAGCGCTGCGCGCCCTGCTGCGCACCTGACCCCACGACAGACAGGAACAGCCACCATGTCCCGCAGGATCCACCTCGCGCTCCACCCCTACGGCGTCGGCGGCCCCGGCCAGCACGGCCTGTGGAAGGACGCCCGCGTCGCCAAGAACGCCAGCACCGACATCAACTACTACATCGCGCAGGCCAAGGCGGCCGAACACGCCCTCTTCGACGCCCTCTTCATCGTCGACAGCCAGTTCATCAACGCCACCTACCCCGCCCACTACCTCAACCGGCTGGAGCCGCTGACCCTGCTGTCGGCGGTCGCCACGCACACCCGTCACGTCGGGCTGGTCGGCACGGCCAGTTCGACGTACAACTCGCCGTTCAACCTCGCCCGCCGCTTCGCCTCGCTCGACCACATCAGCGGCGGCCGCGCCGGCTGGAACGTCGTGACGAGCTTCGACACGGGCACCTCCAGGAACTTCGGGTTCGACGAGCACCTGGACTACGCCTCCCGTTACGGCCGTGCCCTGGAGTTCGTCGAGGTCGCCCGCGGCCTGTGGGACTCCTACGAGGACGACGCCTTCCCGGCCGACGTGGAACGGGGCGTCTTCCTCGACCCGGCCAAGCTGCACGCGCTCGACCACGAGGGCGAGCACTTCAGGGTCGCCGGCCCCCTCAACCTGTCCCGGTCCCCGCAGGGCCAGCCCGTGATCTTCCAGGCCGGCGTCTCCGAGGAGGGCCGCGACCTGGCCGCCCAGGTGGCCGAGGGCATCTACGCCCCCGGGGGCACACTCCGGCAGGCGCAGGAGTACTACGCCGACATCAAGCAGCGCACCGCCTCCTACGGCCGCGACCCCGACCACATCAAGATCTTCATCCACGGCGGTCCGGTGGTCGCCGCCACCGACGAGGCGGCCCGGCGCCGCGAGCGGGAGATCTTCGAGGAGGACAACGACTTCGACCGCAACCTCGCGCTGCTGGGGCGTTCCTTCGGCGCCTACGACTTCAGCGTGCACGACCTGGACGCGCCCTTCCCCGACGTCGCGCACCTCGCCGAGAAGGGCGGACGCACGGGCGCGGCCAGGATCATCGAGCGGGCCCGGGCGGAGAACCTGACCCTGCGGCAGGTGGCCCAGTCGGCCAACGAGTTCCGCATCTCCCCTTTCGTCGGGTCGCCGCGGACCGTCGCCGACACCATCGAGCAGTGGTTCGGCGCCGGCACCTTCGACGGCATCAACCTCGCCTTCCGCACCACCGACGAGCTCGCACTCTTCGTGGACGGCGTCGTGCCCCTCCTCCAGCAGCGCGGCCTGTTCCGCACCGAGTACGAGGCCGACACCCTGCGCGGCAACCTCGGCCTGCCGGTCCCCGCCAACCGCCACACCCACGAGCGCCTGCTCGTGGCCGACTGAGCACGGGACGGGACGGACGAGGCCATGACCACCGAGCACCCGCGCCTGCGACTCGGCTTCCTCACCCACGTGCAGGGCCGCGACGACGACCCGGTCCGCACCTACCGCAACGCCCTGGAACTCTTCGTCGCCGCCGACGAACTCGGCTTCGACGCCGGCTGGGTGGCCCAGCACCACGTCTCCCTCGGCGGCGGGGGGCTGTCCTCGCCCTGGACGTTCCTCGCCCACGCCGCGGCACGCACCACCCGGATCCGGCTCGGCACCGCCGTCACCATCCTCCCGCTGGAGGACCCGATCCGGCTCGCCGAGGACGTCGCCACCGTCGACACCCTCAGCGGCGGCCGCGTCGAGATCGGCGTGGGCAGCGGCTACAACGGCCTGGAGTACGCCGCCTTCGGCCGGGACGTCGCCCGCAAGCGCGAACTGACCAGCGAACACCTCGACGTACTGCGCAGCGCGCTGGCACGTGAGGAGGTCGGCGCGCCCGGCTTCCGCATCCAGCCGGCCGCCGGCGACTTCGGCGACCGCATCTGGCAGGGCGCCTTCAGCACGCAGGGCGCCGCGTACGCGGCGACCGCCGGGTCGAACCTCCTGCTCAACCGGGCGGCGTACGGCTTCGACTCCCCGACCGACGCGGTGCAACGCCCTTGGGCGGACGCCTACCTCGACGCCTGGGACCGGCCGCGCCGCCCGCGGATCGGGCTGTCACGGTTCGTGTTCCCGGCCAAGGACCGGCGGACGGCGCTGGGGCAGATCGGCGAGGACGTCCACCGGGCGGCGCTGCGCATGGCGGAGGGCGGCGCCTTCCCGAAGGGCCTGGACCTGGACGAGGCGCTGCGCCGCTTCCACTCCTTCTTCGGGCATCCCGAGGAGGTCGTCGAGGCGCTGCGGCAGGAGCGGGTCCTGCCGGTCGCGACCGACCTGATCACGCAGTTCAACCCCGCCGTCCCCGACCACGACGCGGCGTTGCGCGCCCTGGAGCTCATCGCGACCGAAGTGGCGCCGGCGCTGGGCTGGCGGCGCGCGTCCGAACCCGAGCCCCGGCCCGAGCCGGCAGGAGTCTGAGATGACCGAGCAGACCGACCGCATCGACCACGCCGACCACACCGACCACCACGGCCCCGAGGGCCTGCTCGTCCGCGGCACGGTCGTCGTGGTGCCGGGCCGCGGCGAGACACGGGCGACCTACGCCCGCTTCGCGCGGCGGCTGGCCGCCGACGCCTACCGCGTACGGGTCGTCGACCCCCCGGAGCCGGACGCGGACGACCCGGCCGGTTCCCTGACCCGGTTCGGCGAGCGCCTCGCGCACGCCGTCGAGGGCACCGCCGCCGGGGGCGCGCCGGCCACCCCCGTCGTCCTGGTGGGCGCCGACTCCGGCGCCGTCGCCGTCGCCGCGCTCCTGGGCCGCCCCGGCCGGGCCGGCGTCCGGCCGGACGGCGTCGTCCTCGCGGGGCTTCCCGGCCGGGCGGCCCCCGCCGGGGACGGCGGCTGGGACGGGGAGCTCGACGTCCGCACGTCCTGCCCCACCCACCGCGACACGCTCACCCGGGACCCGGGCGTACGCCGGGGCTCGCTGGGCGAGCCGGTGCCCGACGCCCTGCTCACCGCCGCGTACGAGGCCGAACTCGCCCCGCCCGTGCTCTTCCTCGCCGGTGACGCCGACCCGCTCGCCGATCACGACGGGCTCGCACGCGCCGCCAAGTCCCAGCCCCGCGCCCGGCTCTCGGTCGTCCGCGGCGCCCACCACGACGTGCTCAACGACGTACAGCACCGCTCGGTGGCAGCCGAGGTCGTCACCTTCCTGGAGACGCTGCGCAACGGTCTGGTGCCCGTCGTGGCCGTCGAATCCAGCACCTGGTGACCGCGCCGAGGTCCCCGCTCGCCCCCACCCCGCCCGCCCGAACCCGGAAGGTCCCCATGGCCGTCATCCTGTCCGTCTCCGGAAGCCCCTCCGCCACCTCCCGCACCGCACGGCTACTGCGCCACCTGGACGACCGGCTGCGGCTCCAGGGCCACGAGGTGGTCCCCCTGGACGTGCGTACGCTGCCCGCCGACGCCCTGCTCGGCGCCGACGTCCACCACCCGGCCATCACGGGGGCCGCGGCCCTGTTCCAGCGGGCGGACGGGGTGGTGATCGGCACGCCCGTCTACAAGGCCGCCTACTCGGGCCTGCTGAAGTCGCTGCTCGACCTGCTCCCGCAGTTCGCCCTCGCCGACAAGACCGTGCTGCCGCTGGCCACCGGTGGCACCACGGCCCACGTCCTGGCCATCGACTACGCGCTGCGCCCGGTGCTGAGTTCCATGGGCGCCGCCCACATCGTCCCGGGGTGGTTCACGCTCGACAAGGACCTCACCGTGTCCGACGACGGCACGCTGACCGTCGCGCCCGCCACGGCCGAGGCCCTGTCGCAGGTCACCGACCGCTTCTCCGCCGCGTTGGGAGGCCGTACGACCGTGCTGGCGCCCACGGGGTGAGCCCCTGCCCGCCGTACGCCGCGCGCGGGGTCACATCGCGGGGCCGGTCCCCTGGCACAGGTCGCGGATCGCGGTCACGTGCGGGTGCCAGGGGCGCGTGGCCGGCCCGGTGAGGAGCAACCGCCGTTCCACGCGCGGCAGTACGGGGACGAGGGTGAGGCCGCCTGGCAGCATGCTCCCCGCCAGGGAGGGGACGACCGCGACGCCGAGGCCGGCCTCGACCATGCAGAGCAGCGTGCCCAGTTCACGGATGTGCTGGGTGGGGCGGTACGGCACCCCGGCCCGTGCGTGGAGCTCCTTGAGCTGGCTCTCGGCGCCGGAGGTGGTGGCGAGCAGCGGGTCGTCCAGGAGGTCGGCAAGCGCGACGGACTCCTCACCGGCCAGCGGGTGGTCGCCGCGCAGGACGGCCTCGAGCGCGTCGGTCGCGACCTGGACGGCCCCGCGGGGCACCGGGTCCGGGTCGATGAGGATCGCGGCGTCGACCGTGCCGCTCTCCAGCCACTGGGTGATCTCCTCGGCGAAGCCCTCGAAGATCCTGACCTCGACCTGCGGGACGTTCTCGCGCCACAGCTTCAGCAGCCGGGGAAGCAGCCCGTGCGCGGCGGTCGGCGGCACGGCCAGGGTGATCGTGCCCTCGGCACCCGCGTCGTGCCGGGCGGCCGCCGCGGCGTCGAACGCCCGGGCCGCGGCGAGGGTGGCACGCGCGTGCGGCAGCAGCGCGTCGCCCAGGGGCGTCGGCCCGACGGGGGCGGCGCGCCGCACCAGTTCACCCTGCACGGCACGCTCCAGGGAGGCGAGCGAGTGCGACACCGAGGACTGGCTCATGCCGAGCGCGGCGGCCGCCGTACCGAACCCCCGGTGGTCGGCGATCGCGACGAACACGCCCAGTTGCCGCAGGGTCACGTCCATCGGCGCCTCGCATCACGGGATGAGTGCCATCGATTTGCGTCATCCTACGCGGCCCGGCGACGCTGGCGGGGTCCCGGCAGGACCCAGACGGGAGGCACCCCATGCGGAACGCGACAGGAGCGGGCCGGGTCGTCGTCGGCACGAGCGGTTCCCTCGCCAGTCTCGCGGCGCTCCGCCGCGGCGTCCTCGAGGCCCGGGCCACCGGGCGGCCGCTGCTGGCCGTCATGGCCTGGGAACCTCCGGAGGGCGAGCTCCTCTACGGCCTGCAGCCTGAGTCCGCCTGGGCGGACGCGTGCGCCGCGGAAGCGGCCGGACGCCTGGCCCGGGCCCTGGACGAGGCGCTCGGCGGCATACCGCCGGACGTGCGGATCGAGCGGTGCGTGCTGCGGGGCGCCCCCGGGGCCGTGCTGTGCGCCGTCGCGTCCGGCGCCGACGACCTGCTGCTCCTCGGCGCGGCCCGGTCCTCGCGGACTGCGGTGGGTGGGCACCGCAGGCCCGTGCAACGGGCCGTCCTGGCGGACGCCGTGTGCGACGTCGTGATCGTCGGCGGACCGCGCCTGCGGCCCTCCGAGGCGCGGCTGCTGCGCCGCTGCCGCAGGCAGGACGCCCGGCTGAGGACACGTCAGCAGCCGGTCTGAGTGCGAACACCGTCCGCGTACGGACGTCACCGACCACCGATTCCCGGAGGGAACCCCGTATGACCCGAGCGACCGGCCCGGCTCCCCACGCCGATCCCGGCAGGGCCCGCGATTGCCGGACCTGCCGCGGATGGGGAACGCTCGTCACCGGCCACGACGGGCTCGCCCTGTGCCCGGTCTGCCGGCTCCCCCGGCAGCGGTCCGGTCCTGCCGTCCCGCAACCCGAGGACCCTCCCCCGCGGCGCGCCGCCCGGTACTCCGCGGCAGCCGCGGCCGTCCGCTGCCGCTGACGTGGGGCGCTGAGCCCCCGGACGTCACCGCCCGGACGGCGTCATCCCTCCGGCGGCCGTCCCGCGGGCCGACCCGGTACGGGCCTGGAGATCGTCGTCGTGGTCCTCACGGCGATGCGGACGCTGACGTGGGTTGCGCGGCTGCTGCGGCTCGGTGAGCCCGTTGTCCTCATGGCGGCGGCTGCGCGGTCGGGCGCCTCCCCCGCACGGACGGCAAGTGCGCCGTCTGCGGTCCCTGCTGGACGTGGAGGAGGCACGGCTGGAGGTCGCGGAGGCCGCGTCGCGTCGCCGCCCGGCGAGACCGCCTGAACCCGCGCCGTGGGGGGCGGGCCGGATCCGGCCCCCTACCGGGCGGCCGGGACCGGGCGGGACACTGACTGCGCGGTCGTGC
>NZ_JARAVK010000339.1:0-7774 GCF_033792765.1 Streptomyces sp. PA03-6a
ACCACAACATCGAGCGGGACTGACCCCGCCCCCGGCCGGGGTCAGTCCCGCTCGATGTTGTGGTTGAGCCGGAAGACGTTCTGCGGGTCGTATTCCCTCTTCACCCGGGCCAGCCGCCCCAGGTTGTGCGCGCCGAACCCGGCGATCACGCGGCCCTCGCCCTCGTCGCCGATGAAGTTGAGGTAGACCGCCCCGCAGGACCACTGCCGCACGTCGGCGCGGATGCCGTGCGCCCACCGCCGGGCCCGCTCGTCGTCCGCCGGGTCCGCCCACAGGCCGAACGGGTGCACGACCCACGGCGCCCGGCGCCAGGGCAGCGGGTAGTCGGCCGGAGGACGCGCCACGGCGCCGCCCACGGGGAACAGCACGTGCTGGGAGGGGGAGGGGACCACCATGTCCCGGGCCCGGGCGCAGAAGCGGTCCACGGCCTCGTCGGGGAAGTCGTCCAGGTACTCCGCCGACCAGTAGTTCCGGTAGCCCGGCGGGTCGTCGAACATGGACTGCAGGTCCGCGTACGGCAGCTCCCTCACCAGCCGGCCCTGCGGGCCGAGCGCGAGCAGCGGCTCCAGCACCTCGCGCGCCGCGTCCCCGGTGCCCGCGTACGTCACCAGGACGGCGCAGGTGAGCGCGCCCACCAGGTGCTCCGGCACGAACTCCTCCGCAGGCCCGGTCAGGAAGAGCAGGCCCCCGCCCATCTCGTCCGGTGCCGACGCCAGCAGGGTGCGGTAGGCGCGCAGCACCTCGGGGCCGGCGTCCGGCGGCCACAGCAACAGGGCCATGGTGACCGCGGGCAGCGGGTGCAGCCGCAGCGTGAGCGAGGTGGCGACGCCGAAGTTGCCGCCGCCCCCGTGCAGCGCCCAGAACAACTCCGGGTTCTCGTCCTCGGCGGCCCGCACCATGGTGCCGTCCGCCGTCATCAGCTCGACTTCCACCAGGTTGTCGCAGGCCAGCCCGAACGCGCGCTCCAGCCACCCCGATCCGCCCCCGAGGGTGAAGCCGCCCACGCCCGTGGTGGACACCCGGCCCCCGGTGGTGACCAGGTCGTACGGCTGCGTCGCGCGGTCCAGGTGGCTCATCGTGGCGCCCCCGCCGACCCGCGCCGTGCGCGCCCCCGGGTCGACGACGACCGCGTGCATGCGCCGCAGGTCGACGACGATGCCACCGTCCGTCAGGGCGTTCCCGGCGACACTGTGCCCGCCGCCGCGGACGGCGACCTCCAGCCCGCGCTCCCGTCCGAAGCGGATCGCCGCGGCGACGTCCTCCACCGTCTCGCACAGGGCGATCACGGACGGCCTGCGGTCGATCATCGCGTTGAAGAGCGTGCGGCTCTCGTCGTACGACGGGTCGCCCGGTGCGACGACCTCGCCCGCGAAGCCGGAGCGCAGGGCGGTCAGGGTCGCGTCGTCCGGGACCCGGGGTGCCATCGGTGCTGCCCCCTCTCTCCACCTCCACGGTAGGACGGGGGCATGGGCCCGGCACGTCGGCGCCGGGCCCGCGCGGTCAGTCCGCCAACCCGGCGGCCAGGGTCGCGCCCAGCTCCCAGCAGGCCTGCAGATCGGCCTTGGACGGCTCCCCGGTGACCGTCACCTCGGCCGCCGCCTGCTCCCAGCCCAGGCCCGTGGTGATCGACCGGATCCCCCGCACCGTCCCCGTCACGTCGTTGCCGCCGTGTACGTAGTAGCCGAACGGGCGGCCGCGCGTGCCGTCCAGGCACGGGTAGTAGACCTGGTCGAAGAAGTGCTTGAGCGCCCCCGACATGTAGCCGAGGTTCGCCGTCGTGCCCAGCAGGTAGCCGTCCGCCGCGAGCACGTCGGAGGCGGTCGCCGCGAGGGCGGCCCGCCGCACGACGTCCACGCCCTCGATCTCGTCGGTGGTCGCGCCGGCGACCACCGCCTCGAACATCGCCTGCAGGTTCGGCGACGGCGTGTGATGCACGATCAGCAGGGTCGGCACTCAGCTCACTCCGACCGGCGCCGACGCCGGCAGGCTGTCCATGAACGAGCTCACCGAGAACACCGCGTTGCCGGGGCCGGCCGGGCCGTACCCGGGCGGGGAGCTCAGCCCGTACTCCTCCAGCGTCGCGCGGTACACGTCCAGCAGGCGGATGTGGTACTCCAGCGGCGCGCCCTCCGGGTTCGCCTTGCCCAGCGGGGTCGTCGGCTCCGGGCACCAGGTGGTGAAGCGCGGCGTGATGCCCCGCGACATGAAGAAGCGCAGGCCCTCCGCCGTGGAGTCGATCGCCTCGCCGACGCTGCCGAAGCCGAACGGCTCGGCCATCTCCACGCCCGCGACGAAGTTGGGGATCACGTTGCGCGGGCCGAAGATCTCCGCCGAGTCCAGGATGCGGCGGTGCCACTCGTCCCGGCCGACGTAACGCTCCTTGCCCGGGCAGTACAGCTCGAACAGACGGCGGTCCCACACCTCGTAGTTGGGGTGGTAGATCTGCACGCCGTAGTCCTTGAAGCGCTGCACGTCCTCCTTGGGCAGCGCCTGCGCGACGACCTTGCCGATCCAGCGGCCGGGGAAGCGCTCCTCGATGGCCTTCGCGTAGTGGCCGTAGAAGTCCGCCTCGTCCCGCCCGGCGACCTTGGAGGTGATCGCCCCGCCGGTGAGGGTGTAGGCGGTGGAGGACTTCGTCTCGTCGTACTTGTCGATGATCTCCAGCGCCTCCAGCACCTCCTCGACCGGCTTCACGCCCGTGTAGGGGCGTCCGGCCGCCTTGTGCTGGCGCCAGTTGTGGTTGATGTCGCAGTACTGGCACTCCTCCTTGGCGCCGAAGTACTGGCACACGCGGAAGACCGTCAGGTAGATCAGGTAGCCCCACTGGATCGTCGGCGCGACCTCCATCACCGACTTGCCGTTCTCCAGGGTGTGCCGGTAGTACGCCGGCATCGGCGGCAGGCCGACGTCCGCGATGCGCACCCCGTCGAGGTAGAGGCCGAGCACACCGCGCCCGCCCGCCCGCACGCGGTACGGCGAGGCCGGGTTCACCCGCACCGACACCACCGTGCGGCGCAGGTCGTACGGCCCGCCGGTGAGCACGATCTCCTCCGGCGGCCGCTTCAGCGCGGCGGCGCCCAGCTCGGGGAGGGTGCGGTGGTCGAAGGAGAAGATGAAGTACGACTTCGGCTTGACGTCGCCGTCCTCGTTACCGCTGAGCGCGGACTCGTCGAACGCGATCCCGCCGCGCAGTAGGTCCTCCTTGATGACCGCCTCACGGGGGACGTGCGGGAAGCGGCTCATCAGGTCCTCGACCAAAGCGGTGCGGCTTTGCATGCCCGGCTCCATCCTCGAGACGCTGCCCCGGGTCCGCCGTCGACGGGCGGGGCGGTCCCGGGGAGACCTAACAGGAAGACACTACGCACCTGCGGCGGCTTCCCGGGCGGCACCCTCCGAATGCGCCCCGTCGTGCGCGTGGCAAAGGCCCCGGCCGCCTCCTCCCGGCCGGGGCCCCGGCAAGACCTCGCTCAGCGGTAGTTCACGAACTGCAGCGCGAAGTCGAGGTCCTTGCCCTTCAGCAGCGCGATGACGGCCTGCAGGTCGTCCCGGCTCTTGGACGTCACGCGCAGCTCCTCGCCCTGGACCTGCGCCTTGATGCCCTTGGGCCCCTCATCGCGGATGATCTTGGCGACCTTCTTGGCGTTCTCCTGCGAGATGCCTTCCTCGATGGTCGCGAAGATCTTGTACTCCTTGCCGGACAGCTGGGGCTCGCCCGCGTCCAGCGACTTCAGCGAGATCCCCCGCTTGACCAGCTTGGTCTCGAAGACGTCCAGGATGGCCTTGACCCGCTCCTCGGAGTTGGCCTGCATCAGGATCTTGTCCCCGGACCACGAGATCGACGCGCCGACGTTCTTGAAGTCGTAGCGCTGCGAGATCTCCTTGGCGGCCTGGTTGAGGGCGTTGTCGACCTCCTGCCGCTCGACCTTCGAGACGATGTCGAAACTGGAGTCGGCCATCTTCTGTTGGCTCCTTGGCTCTGATCCGTCAGGTCCGCGACCCGCCTCCGGGCCGCCCCCGCAAGCCTAGCCACCGGACCCGCCCGAAGCGCTGATCAATAGGGTGGCGAAGCACCCCCGCGCATCGGGTATTGTTTACGACGTCGCCACGGGGACCGCACACAAGCGGCCCGCGGAGACACTTCCCAGGCGGTGTGCCCGAGTGGCCAATGGGAGCGGACTGTAAATCCGTCGGCTTAGCCTACCCAGGTTCGAATCCTGGCGCCGCCACAGTGGAAACACAGCCCCTGAGCTGCGGAAACGCAGCGCGGGGGCTGTTTTGTTTGCGCCGGCGGATGCGGGCCACGATCCCCCTCTGTCCCGTTCGCGCGCACCCTCTACCAGCGTTTGCGGACGGGGAGCAGACGGGAATCCGGGGCCGACGTGCGGCTGTGAGGCATGCTGTCGGAGCCTGGTTCGCCGTCGTGGTCGCATTGTCAGTGGCCAGTGCGAGGCTCCCGGCGTAACTGCGCGAGGAGATCATCGTGGGTACCTGGGCTACCGGCCCCTTTGACATCGAGCCGTAGCGCAGGGCTCAAGAGCCCACTGTGCCACCGGGGTTCATCAGCCACTGCATGTACCAGTCGTGGAAGTCCGGCCCGGGGTTGAGCCCCTGGTCGGACCCCGCCCCCGCTTCCCGCTGGAGGTAGCGGTGACGTGCCGCACCGAATCGGAGATGGCCGCGGTGGGCTTCGGCCGGCGCCTGGAGCGCTCGTGGGCCGTGGCACGAGGTGAGCTCGCCGACGCCGGATTTTCGCAGCGCGGGCTCCCGCACCGGCGGACGACGACTCGGTGGAAGGGGACCGGAAACTCACCTTCCGGTCCCCTTGCCGGCTGTCGCCGCCGACGCGGGCCGGGTCAGTAGCTCAGGGCGGCGATCTCGGACGCGCCCGATTCCGTGCCGTCCGCGTAGAGGACCGTGACGCGGTAGTAGATCGTGGTGGCGGCGGGCTGGGCGCGGTCGGACCAGTACCAGTCGGTCGAGTTGCCCTTGGGCTCCGTGGCGAGCGCGTCGAAGGTCCCGCTCTCGCGGTTCCATCGGCTCACGGTGAAGGCGGTCACCGGGCTGCCGTTGGCGTTCTTTCCGTCGGTGAGGAACCAGCGGAGGGAGCCGGTCTCGGTGCTGTTCAGGTGGATCGGGGCGCCGGTCGCCGGTGGGGCGGTGGGGCGGAGGTCGAGTTCGGTGACCTCGGTGACGGTCGCGCCGGTGTCGGGGGTGAGCTGGTTGCCGTATTGGTCGACGGAGACGACCGCGTAGCCGATCCGTTGGCCGTCGGCCGCCGCCCGGTCGTGGAAGGTCGTCGCCTTGATCTCCCGCGGCCGCAGGGTCCAGGGGTCGATCAGCGGGGCGTACGTCCACCGCCCGTCGGCGAACGTGCCGCGCAGCACGCGGTAGTGGTCGAGGCCCGGTGCGGTGTCGGCGTCCCAGGTGAGGGTGACGCCGTTCTCCTTGGGGTCGGCGGTCAGGCCGGTGACCGGGGCGGGAGCCGTCGTGTTCCCGGAGACGGTGACGACGACCTCCTGGGACGCGGTGCCTCCGTTGCCCGCGTGGTCGACCGCGACCACCCCGTAGTAGTAGGTGGCGCCGGGCGGCGGCGCCGCGTCGGTGAACGTGGTGCCCCGGACCCCCGTGCCGACGACCTCCCGCGGGCCCCCGGTACCGCGCGGCTGGGCGTACCGGATGATCGTGTAGCCCGCGAAGTCGTCGCTGGTCCGCTCGGAGGGGTCCCAGGTCAGCGTGACGCCTGCCTCGTCCTCCCGGCCGCGCGCGTTGAGTGCGGTGTCGACCGGACCCGTCAGGTCGCGGGTGTAGTACATCGCCGATCGGGAGGCCGCCGACTCGTTGCCGTGCGTGTCGACGGCGGTGACCACGTAGTAGTGGATGTCGCCGGTCTGCGGCAGCGGCCCCGTGTATCCGCCGTGCGACAAGGCGCCGCCGGTCACCCGGTTCTCCGGGGTGAGGGCGACCGGCAGGGACGTCGAGCGGTAGACGCGGTAGCCGGCCAGGTCGGGCTCGGAGTTGCTGTCCCAGTACAGGGTGATCGTGCTGGGGTAGCCCATGGCCCAGTTCTCCTCGACGCCCTTCGGGGCGGCGGGGGCGGCCCTGTCGACGGTCGTGATGCCGAGGTCGGCGGTGCCCGACGAGGTGTTCCCGGCCCTGTCGTAGGCGCGGACCTCGTAGTAGTAGACGTTGCCGTCCTTCGGGACGGTCGTGTCGGTGTACGAGGTGGAGGTCGTCGTGGCGATCGGCTTCGAGGGGTAGGAGGCGCCCTTCAACCGGCGGTACACGCGGTACCCGGCGAGGTCCATCTCCTTGTTCTTGGCCCAGCCGACCTTCGTGGACGCGGTGGTCGCGCTGTAGGCGACGGTGGTCCCGGCCGGGACGAGGGGCTTGACCTTGTCGACCGTCGCCGACGTGCGGGGGGCGTAGCCGAAGGTGACGTTGGCCGCGCCCGTCCAGTTGACGAAGTCGACGCGCAGGGTGTGCTTGCCGGAGGGGACGGTGACGTTGGCGGTCCTGCGCACGGTGGACGACACGTTCTTCCACAGGTCGACCTTGCGGACGCCGTCGAGGTAGACGCGGATGCCGTCGCGGGAGGAAGCGGTGAACGTGAACGGCCCACCCGAACCGAAGTCGCGCGTGGTGGACCAGCGGACGCCGAAGTTGTTGACGGGCAGGCCCTTGTAGGGCGCGCCGGTGCCCCAGTTCTGGTCGATCGCCGAGTCGCAGTCCGTGTGCCTGGGGGTCCCGGAGAACGTGGTGTTCGCGTAGAACGTCCGCTTGAAGACCGGCGAGGTGCAGGTCACGGCGGCGGAAGCGGGCGTGGCCGCGGTGAGCAGGCCGCCCGCTGTGGCGAGCACGACGGTGGCGGCCGTGGCGACCGTGGCGCTTCTGGGTCGGTTCATGCGTTCCTTCGCTTCCGGTCCTCGGCGGCATGGCGGCACCGCCGACGATCAGGACCGATGAGGAACGCGCTTGGTTGTACGCCCTGGACCTCGGTGTCCACGGTTTCTGCCGCGGCGTAGGAGCAGGAAGACGGTCTTGGCCAGGACGACGGCCACGAGGGCGCCGACGGCCCAGTGCTTCCAGGGGCCGGACGTCAGCAGCAGCCCGCCCAGGCCCAGGTGGGCGCCGACGACCAGCACGACGACGGCTGCGACGCCGAGCTTCGTGCGCCGTCGTGCCGGGTACCGGGCCGGCTGGTCGGTACGGACGTGGCCTTCGGCCTGCTGCGACCGCTCGACACCCATGACGAGGAACCCCCACCTTCCGTGGTCGGTGTGCTCTTCGTCCATGACGACAGGGCGTCGGGGCGGTATGTGACACCGGCCGTGCGACGGGCCCCTTTTCCAGGGGTCAGCGCCAGTCGGTGTCGCGGCTGAGGCGGTGGTGGTGGGTGTCGTACTGGTCGACGGTGGCGATGGTCCTGCCGTCGGGGATGGCGACGGCCCAGGCGCGGTAGTCCGTGCCGGGGACGGTGACGGTGGTGGCCTTGAGGCGGGTGCCGTCGGTGAGGTTGACGATGCCGTACGCGATGGCGGCCTCGGGGTTGGCGACCATGAGGCGGGAGCCGGTGGTGCCCTTGTCGTGCAGGCCCCACAGGCCGGTGCCGCCGCTGCCGGCGGGGTCGTGGGCGCCGGTGACGGGCTGGCAGTCGGACCAGGGGCCGCCCTGGTGGTCGATGCGGATGCCGCCGATGTACATGCGCTGGCACAGCAGCGCCGTGCCGGGGGCGGTGGTGCCGTCGGGGAGGGTGGGGAGGCGGTAGCCCTCCGGC